>JBGZJM010000200.1:0-11824 GCA_041848845.1 Petrimonas sp.
CAACCCGGCGTTCAAATTGACGCTCCCCGCAAAAGCATTGAAGAGTGTGTCGATTTTATCGTCTCGGAATGCGATGAAGCAGTTTCTCTCCTGCCTCCATCATACAATTCAAGCCAGACAGGCAGGGTTACCTCCGTTGTGGCCAAAGTGATCAAAGCCGAAGCGCTCTTGTTTGCGGCAAGTCCTATTTTTAATACCTCCACTCCGTACATGAGTATGCCGAACACGGAAGATAACAATTTGATTTGCTACGGAAATTACGATATAAACCGGTGGAAACTGGCGGCAGATGCCTACAGGGAAGCCCTCAACCTCGCCGAAGCCAACGGATACCGGTTGATTGATAATCCGGCCAACAGAGATCCGAAAGATGTACCCGGTTCCGGGGAACCCGGTCCCGACGGAAACTACCGCTACTCGTGGGAAACAAACAACAACAGTGAAATTATTCTTGCGTTTCAGGAAAGTGTGCAACGGCAGTGGAGACGTCCGCTCAACAACATGATGCCGCAGGTGTTCGGCGGATGGGTAGCCGGCAATACGGTCCCGCTCAACTTCTACCGCAAGTATGAGAAGAAAGACGGTACACCCCAAGCGTGGGATATGGACGGAGGAGACGATCTGGTGGCCAAGTTCGAGGAGTTGGATCCGAGATTCAAACAAACCCTCAATTTCACTTCCGCTTACTATAACGACGCACACCCCATTGCCGAAATATATGAAGGAGGAAGACACTACCGGAACTGTTTCGGCGGCGTATGGATGAGAAAATACGTGCCCAGGGCTTCGAGTTGGCAGTATATCGTTTTAAACGACGTCATTTACAGGGTAAACGAGCTCTATTTAGGATATGCGGAAGCGCTGAACGAATTTGCTTCAACTCCGCCGGAAGAGGCATACGAAGCCGTAAACACCATTCGTAACCGGTCAGCCATGCCCAATTTGCCTGCGGGGCTTACCAAAGAACAATTTAGAGAGAGGTTGAGAAACGAGAAAGCAATAGAGATGGCTTTCGATGATCACCGCTTTTTCGATATCAGAAGATGGCTCATTGCCGAAGAAGAGGGTGTGATGAAAGGTAATTTTTATGGATTGAGGATCAATAAAGAAGATGACGGAAAATATTCATGGAAACCGTACATCTTTGAAACGAGAACTTTCAAAAGAAGAATGTATCTGCATCCTTTCCCAAACGAAGAAGTGTTGAAAGGAAATTTGATTCAAAATCCCGGTTATTAGACCGATCGGAAAATAGAATATTTAATTAACAAACGATTAATATGAAGAATTACTGTTTTAACTATATATGTTGCCTTTTTACCTTTTTCCTGTTTGTTATGGGAACCGGAAACTCCCATGCTCGGACACAGACAACGGACAGCCTGTCTCTGAAATTCGGAAAAACAATAAACACCCCAATAGGTTATGAAAATATTCTCTTCGAAACAGTCCCGACGAGATACATTACCGGTGCTGTTTCGGGAGTAAAGGGAAACTCGCTGGAAAAGAACTTCAATACGGAGTTTACGAAATCACTCTTCGGGCGGGTTGCAGGACTTTATGCCGCTCAGGGAAGTTATGAGCCCGGTTTCGGGGTATCACAATTATATGTGCGTGGGATCAACAACTTCGGAGATGCCCAAAATACTCCACTCGTAGTGATCGACGGATTTATAACCAACGATTACGGGCTTTCCAACGCCCTTACCCAATTGGTGCCCGAGGAGATCGAAAGCATAACCGTACTGAAAGATGCCGAGGCCGCCGTCTTCTTCGGAGCCCGTGCGGCCAACGGTGTGATTCTGGTTACCACAAGAAAGGGAATAAAAGAAGGCCTGAACGTGAAATTCTCCATGAAGCAAGGATTTATGCAGGCGCAGCAACTGCCGGAATTTTTAGACGCGTATAATTATGCCCTGCTCTATAACGAAGCTCAACGCAATGACGGAGTATATCCTCAATATACGATGGACGATTTACATGCCTACCAAACGAAGAACGATCCTTATTTCCATCCTGATGTTAATTGGTACAACGAAGTGTTGCGGAAAAACGCGCCGGTATCCGCTTACAATCTTTCCCTGCAGGGCGGAAACGATTTTGTCAGGTATTTTACCATGGCCAACGTTATGAACAGCCAAGGATTGCTGAAAAAGTTCGGTAATATGGATAAAGAGAGCGTTAACTCCGACTATTCGCGATACAATTTCAGAACCAATATCGATATGAAAATTACCGATATATTTTCAGCTGAGTTCAAGATAGGTGGTTCCATTGAAGAGACCTCAAATCCGCATACATACTCAACCTACTCTCTGTATAACCTGTTGGCGAGAGTTCCCCCCAACTCATTCCCGGTATATAATCCGGATGGTTCATGGGGTGGAAACACAACATACTCAAACCCTTACGCAGATCTGATATCCACCGGATTCAGGAAAACGAACAGTCGGACCATCCTCTCTTCTCTCAAAGTCACGGCCGATCTCGGCCAGTTTGTGAAAGGCCTGAAAATATCGGGAGTGGCTTCTTTGAACAACTATTTCCGGTCGGGATCCGTAAAAAGTAAAAGTTATGAACGGTTCGCCGTTTCTCTCAACACCGCCGGAGATACGATTTACAGTAACCCCATCGGGCAGTTGACTTCTCTGAGCGGCAGTGAAGAAACATTAGACCAATACAGGAATATGATTTTTCAGGGATTCATAAACTATGACCGGCTGTTTGGGGCCAACGCCCTCTCGGTAATCGCGATGATGGGTACCGACAACGTCGTCAGATACGCTCCTGCCGACGAGAGCGGAGGCCCCAGCGCCTCCTCAACCGATCCTTACAAACACAACGACGGAGCGTTGAAAGTGAGATATGTCCGCGGCAACAAATATATTCTGAGCGGAACCGTCGCTTACACCGGAAGTGATTTTTTTGCTCCCGGCAAGAGATACGGTATCTTTCCCTCCGCCTCGGCCGGCTGGATTATCTCCGAAGAAAACTTCCTGCGAAATCACAGAATCGTTGATTTCCTGAAACTCAGGGTGTCATACGGAATGACAGGCAACGACATTATCACCACCATCGGCACCTACGATTCCAGATACGGATATTACCCCCGATATGGCGGACAATCGTACTATTTCGGGACAAATAACGGGTACGCGAACGGAAGTTTCCTGTATCAGACAGGCAATGAGGGGCTAACCTGGGAAAAGGAAAAACAGCTGAACCTCGGATTCGACATGACCTTGTGGAAAAACATAGAGATGTCTTTCGATTTTTTCAACAGACACAGAAAGGACATTCTGGTTTCTTCCGATGCGAAAATCCCGTTATTCGCCGGGATTTATATCCCTTACCTGAATCTGGGAAGGGCACGGAACAGCGGATTTGATGTCTCGTTGCAATACCGTAACGCCTCAAATGCTCCCTTGCAATTTGTGGCCGGGTTGAATCTCACTTATTACAAAACCAAGGTGCTTTATAACGCGGAACCGGTACAGATTAATCCGCACCTCTATGCCACCGGTCGGAGAATTAATCAACCCATAGGATACAAATCGCTCGGTTTCTATACTCCGGAAGACATAGAAAAAAGAAAATCCGACATAACAAGCATACCCGGTGTATTGACCGAAACCATTCAGGCCGGCGATATAAAATACGCCGATATAGGCGGGCCGGAGGGAAAACCCGATGGAATTATCGATTCCTATGACCGCACGGCAATAGGTAATCCCGGTCTGCCCCAAATCTTCGGAGGCGCCACTTTCGGTTTGAGGTACAAAGGATTCGATCTGGATGTGGTGTTCGAGGGAGCCGGAGGAAATTCCGTGGCCCTTATGGGCAATTATTTTGCCGCTTTCCAGAACAACGGACAGGCAGGAACCATCGCATTGAATCGATGGACACCCGAAACAGCTTCTACGGCTACCTATCCGCGTCTTTCGGCCGAAGACAATCTGAACAACTACCTCTATTCCGACTTCTGGCAGCGCGACGGCTCATACCTGAAGTTGAGGAGTGCGGAAATCGGATATACTTTTTCTCACGGTCTGTTGGAAAAAGTGCGGATTCATTCCGTAAGGCTGTTCATGAATGGGACTAATCTGTTCAGCCTCGACGGGATACCTTACGGCGATCCTTCGGCGCTGACCGGATTTCCGGTGATGAGGACATTCACGGCCGGATTAAATATTCATCTGTAAAAATCCAAACACTCACAAAGTATTATGAATAAATTCAACATTATATTATGTATAGGATACCTGATGCTTACCGGATGCCAGAGCCTCGATAAAGAGTTCAGGGTGGTAATGTCGGAAGAAGAGGTGAAAACATCCTTTGATAACGTAAAAGATTTACTGACAGGGATTTACTCTCACCTTCCCAACGGATTCACCTCCGTATGGGGTGGAACCGGAGCAGCCATGCTGGCCTCATCTACCGATGAAAGCGAATATACGTATGAAACCAATCCCATACAGTATTACAATACCGGGAACTGGAATTCGGTAAATAATCCCGATATGGTTTGGGGAGATTATTACAAGGCCATCAGGGAAGTAAACTATTTTCTGTTGTCCACAGACGAAATCAATCTCGACCCGTGGAAACTGAATCCCTCGGAATCGTCTCAATCGATTTACAACAGGTACCTGGCCGAGATCAAGCGATGGAAGCACGAAGCACGCTTTTTAAGGGCATTCTACTATTTCGAATTGATAAAACGTTACGGAGGAGTACCATTATTGAACAACTCCCTTACGTTGGACGAAGATTTTTCTGTGGTCAAACGCAATACGCTCGAAGAGTGTGTCAACTTTATCGTAACCGAATGCGATGCCATCAAGGATCATTTGCCCCCCTCTTCGGGAATTCCATACGTGGAAGCCGAAGATTTGGGCAGGGCAACCCGTTATGCGGCGCTTGCGCTCAAAAGCCGGACACTCTTGTACGCCGCCAGCGAATTGTTCAACAATAACTCCTGGGCAAGCGGATATGCCCATCCGGAACTCATATCGTTGCCGACAGGCAACCGCAGTGACCGATGGAAGGCGGCTTCCGACGCGGCAAAAGAGTTGATAAACGAATTGGAAGACAAAACATTGGGAGAATATCCGGACATTTTTCTGGCCGATAATTTTAAATTGCCCGAAGTTATCCTGTGCAGAAGAAACGGATCGAGTAACGACTTTGAAAGATATAACTCCCCAATCGGATTTGAAAGCGGGCTGGGCGGCAATACCCCATCGCAGAATTTAGTGGATGCCTATGAAGTAATTGTCGATGCCGGGACTACCAAAGATTTCGACTGGAACGACCCTGTACTGGCAAAAGATCCTTACGCCAACAGAGACCCGCGTTTAAGATATACAATTGTGACGAATAATTCCGATTTTGGTAATCCTTCCCGTAAAGTGGAAATCTGGCAGGGTGGTTTCGATGCCGCTCCCATTGCCAACGCGACCAAAACCGGATATTACCTGAGAAAATATGTTCAGGAAACACTTGACATAAAACAAGGAAACAACGGTGTTCACAGTTGGGTAATTTTCAGAATACCCGAAATTTACCTGAACTACATAGAAGCGTTGAACGAATGGAATCCGGGCAATGCGGAGATCGCAACCTACTACAATAAAACCAGGAACCGTCCGGGTGTGGGTATGCCTTCACTACCGGCAGGACTCGGTCAAGAACAGGTGAGAGAAAGAATCCGGCGGGAAAAGAGAATCGAATTTGCTTTCGAAGATCACCGCATGTGGGATGTCAGACGGTGGATGATTGCCGAAGAAACTTTGGGAGCCAACCTCAGGGGAGTGAATGTGGCAAGTAAGGACAAGGCGTTCGCTTACACTCCTTTTATATTGGAAAACAGAATTTTCTTACCGAAAATGTACCTGTATCCCATCCCCCAGTCCGATATCAATATAGACGGCAGCCTGATTCAAAATCCTTTGTGGTAGCTTTCCCGTTAAACTTTAAAAAAGAAGAAAATGAAAAAGATAATTATCAAACAAGGCATTGTTCCTCTCTTTGTGCTGTTCCTGTTTGGCAACTGCTCGAAAGTAGAACTGGTGGATAATGAATATCCTGAGTCGAAGGTTTACATGTCGCAGGCGGCAGTGGTAAAACACAACGGTTACCGTTATTACACCCTTGACGGCAATAAAAATAACAGTCCGGTGAATTATAAAATAGAAAACAACAGAATGCTGATTCCGGTAGGGCTTATCCGATCGGGGATCAACCTCTCGGGAAATATTGCCGTGAATATTATTGCTAAGACCGATACGGTGTCGGCCCTCATCTCTCAAAACAGATTCGACTTGCCCACAGCCTTGTTACCGGCCGAAGCTTATCGGATTCCCCCTTCGACGCAAATAAAGAGCGGTGAAACCAACTCGAAATTCGATCTGGATATCGACCTCGATTTCCTTATCAACAGCCTCGTCAAAACGCCAGATCAGCAATATGTCGTAGCCTTAAGCATTTCGACCGACGATAACGGGGTAAACAACGAACTGGCAACCACCGTATTCGTATTAAACCCCAATACGTTGCTTACTCCCGTTGCCGACTTTTATTCATGGGTGGACAAGGATACGGACGGAAATCCGCTGGCTCATTTCACCAATTTGTCGTCTAATGCTGCTTCCTATGCGTGGGACTTTGGAGACGGGTCGGCCCCGGTAAGCGAAGTCTCCACCAAACACCGCTACGCAAAAGGTTCCTATACGGTAACATTGACGGTAAAGAGTTACGATGCACGCATTCCCGATGCTGTTAAAAAAGTAACCGTTGATATTAACTAAACGAACTTTAATTTAACAATATCAAAGTCTTATGAAGAAAAGTAAATTTAAAAATAGCCGAATCGCAAGCCTCGCCTTTCTTCTGACACTCTGTGTACTTTTACCTGCATGCCGGGAGTCAATAGATACGCCTACCAATACAGGACAAATCTTTCAGTTCAGTCCGGCCGAGGAAATCAATAAAAAATTGGGGATGGGTATAAATTTAAACTCAGCCTTCGAAGGCGACCGATACGATAAATACGACGTTAGCTCTCTTACATTGAAACATTGTATCGATGAAATAAAGAAACAGGGATTCAACCACATAAGAATTCCCATTAGGTGGGATCGGACAGACCGGAGCATGTACGGAGCACCGTATTTAATCAGCGAGGATTTTCTTCTAAAAGAGATAAAAACAGTGGTAGATTATGCTTTGGAAAAAGATTTATATGTAATTATAAACATGCACAATTATACTTCGTTGTACGAAAATCCCGAAAAAGAGAATGCTCGCTTTTTGGCGCAATGGACACAAATAGCCTCTACATTCAACAATTATCCCGAAAAACTCTTGTTTGAAATTCTGAACGAACCTTCAAACAGACTGACTCCAGCCCTCTGGAATCAGTATTACAAAGAGGCATTAGCGGTTATACGCAACACACCGGCCGCTTCGAACAATGCAAAGCGGACGGTGCTGATAGGAACGCCCAACTATGGCGGGCCGGAAAGCCTTTCGCAATTGCAACTACCTTCGGGCGACAATCACATTATCCTTACCGTGCATTACTATGTGCCTTTCAGGTTTACACACCAAGACAGTTGGGTGGAAGAGTCGGCCGCCTGGAAAGGGATAACGTGGGACGATACCGAGGGTGAAAGAGAGATGTTGAAACAAAGTTTTCAACTTGTAAAAAAAATCTCTGCCGAAACCGGCATACCGGTTCATATCGGAGAGTTTGGCTCGTACGAGAATGCCGATGCGGATTCGAGAGCAAGATACGCCGCTTTTTCATCGAAATGGTTTAGAGAAGAAGGATTCAGTTGTACCTATTGGGGTTTTACAGGAAATTTCGGAATCTATGATGCGGAAACAAAAACCTACAAGCAATCTTTGTTGGACGCGCTGAAAACCGGTTCGATGCCGGCTCCTCATACCCCCGCCAATTCCCGAACAATCTATACAAGCAACATCACTTCGGCCGATAACGACGGCTGGCTCCCCGACAACTACGAGAAGGATATTGCGGCAATGACCACAAAATACGGCAACAATACCATTGAAATGGATATCACGAAGCCCGGAACAAACCAATGGACGTTACTCGTCGAAAAAGAAAGAGTAAAAATACAAAGAGGCCGGAAATATTGCGTTACTTTCACGGCATCGTCCACAAGTCCGAATCAGTCGGTACAATGGACTTTTGTTGAAAAGCCCGAAACGAATAACAAACCGGCCATTACCGGTGAAGATTATATTTTCTACCTCGGAACCACTCCCCAAAAATACAGCATTGTGCTTACCGCTTTAAGCACACAAAATAACGGCAAGATGATCTTCTTCGTAGGAGGACATACATCGGCTTCGCTCGTTAAAATAAGCGATATTCAAGTCACCGAATTTTACGACGAGATATTGATGCCCGAAATCGAACAACCGGCCGAACCGATAATCATTTACTCGGGAGAAAACATCTCTCCTGCCAATCCCGACGGATGGAAAGTCTTTATCTGGGATTCCAATACGGAAGCAACTGCCGTATTCGGGAACAACAGCATCACGGTAAACATTACCAAGCCCGGCTCCGGAACGTGGTCAACAGGCCTGGAAGGCGGTGGAGGCAAGATAACAGCCGGACGCAAGTACGAACTAAGCATTACCGCATCCACCTCGCTTCCTTCGCAAGAGCTGCAATTTACCTTTCTGGAAAAATCGGGAAGCCCCAACATTACCAGTCCCGATTTTATTTTCAAGGCAACTCCCACTCCGGAGCGATTTACGTTCTCCTTCACAGCCAAAACATCGCAAAACTGGACTGCCAACTGGCTGTTTTTCGGAGGAAGCGGAGAACCCTCAACGGTTACTTTCAGCGATATTGTTCTTGCGGATATAACCGATATCTGACAGATGAACAGAACAAGTAAAACAGACTCATAATACAATGAAAAAAATAGTTATTCGCTTCATAGCAGCGTTGTTTTGCATTCATACGGTTTGTGCCGAAAACTACTACGTTGACGCCATAACCGGTTCCGACTCCAATCGGGGAACATCCCCCGGAGAGGCCTGGAAAACGATTGCCAAGGTCAACGAATTTGCATTCCAACCGGGAGACGTCATTCACTTCCGGGCAGGCCAGGTATGGCGCGAATCGCTTCAATGCCAAAGCGGAAAAGAAAATGCGCCCCTCACCTATACCCGTTACGGCGGTGGAGCCAAACCACTGTTTCTTGCCAGCATAGACCTCTGTTTTGAACACTTCTGGACCATTACCCGGGACAAAAATATCTGGACGGTAACTCCTCGATATTTCTCTACGGGAGAAAAGCCTGATTATAAAGACGTCGGCAATATCATTCTGACGCCAAAAGGCGAAACTTCGAAAAAAGCGGCATGGAAACGATGGAGCATCGAAGAACTGACATCTCAGGACGATTTTTATCATGATACAACCAACGACGTACTCTACTTCTATTCCGAAACAAATCCCGCGTTGTTGTACAATGAAATGGAAGCTGCCATGCGGCAAAATATTTTCGTAATAAGCCATCGCGAACACTTCATTATCGACGGGCTGGCGGCTGCTTATACCGGAGCGCACGGGGCCGTAGGAGATTCAACCCATAATGCTGTTATCCGCAACTGCGATTTTTCATGGATTGGCGGCAGTCTCATCTATATCCGGAACGGAAATCCCACCCGATACGGAAACGGTGTCGAGTTCTGGGATAATGCCCAAAACAATATTGTTGAAAACAATTATTTCGAGAACATTTATGATGTAGCCATGACCAATCAGGGGCGAGCCGCCTGCACGGTGAAAAATATTACGTGGCGCAACAATAGGATTTATCGTTGTTGTCAGGCCTATGAATTTTGGTTTAGCAATAAAGATGCGCAAATAGAAAACATCTTGTTCGAAAACAACGAATGTATCGATTCCGGATTCGGGTGGAGCTATGAACAGCGTCCCGATAAAAACGGCACCCACCTGCTTGCCTACTCGGCCGAGCCGAAAGAGCTCGAAATCCACTATCGGGGCAACCTGTTCGACAACGCGCGCAACGCGCATGTCTGGTTCTTTAATCCGCGTCTGGACGAAATGCATTCGGATAACAACACCTTTATCCAAAAAGGAGATAACTGCGATAAAGCCCCTCTATTCCGGTGGAACGATAAGGAGGTCGGCTGGGAAGAGTATCGCCGGTTGACGGGAAATGACAAAAACTCGCGGTTTAAATGTGAATAACAACGATTATGATGAAAACATCGATAAAGCATTCATTACAAAAGCTATGTTTTCTGTTGCCCATGCTGGTTGTTCTCGGAGGGTGTAAACAGAATGAACTCAAAACTTTAAACAATGAGACAGGCCTCCCGGATAAGAAACCGGGTTCGGTAAATTCCGTGGAAACCATCATTGACGATATGCGCCTCTTCAACGAGGGGGCTTTGGCTGGCGTGGATCCTGACATGGGCTGGGCCAAAGGGCCGGGATTTGTGGTGATGGGCAACAACCCGCGCGGAAGCAACACCCCTGCCTACTGGCAGCCGGCAAATACCGGTTTCAAAAGCGATGCATACTGGAATGCGGTGAATCCTTGGCTCGTAGTGTTCGACGGCGTAGGTAACCGGGCCGTGAACACCCGTGTGGAGCTGCGTCCGATCAAACTGTATATGAAACGCAGATCGACCGGGAAATGGGAATTAATCGTGAAAGCTCCCGTATCGGGGGAGGACTTTCCGAAATCGTTGCAGGGCGATAAGACCACCAAACCCGATTTGCGGAACAACTCCGACACTACCCGCCTGCTTATGCCCAACGGCAAAGACCGAGTCTTTCACGGCTGGGGCGAGGTTAAGAGCATCAAAGATTTTGCTCCGGATATAAAAGCCGTTTTTGTAACCCTGCAGGCGCGGCTTGTTGTCGATAATGCTTCGAAGCCGGACGACCGACACCTGGCAAAATACCTTATCCATATCGGCGCCGACTATTATCCCGAGGTTACTACCCGTGTGAACGAAACGGCTCCCGCCAATTATTTCCCCGGCGTGGGCGTGTCACGTTCCAAGTATATCCGGAACGAATGGCGAGCTTTTAATTTTGCTACCATCGACGCAGGAATACCCGAACCCGGTGGTTCGATCACCACCAAGGAATTACGTGACGATCCGCCTCCTTTGGAATAAGCATGGAAGGAAGCGGACACCTCCGGCAAATTCAATATTAAACGAAATGCGATGAAAAAACTGATCCTTTTACCGGCCGTTGCCTCCATCCTGTGGGCTTGCGGAACCCACCCCAAAACAATGGAGGTAGCGCAATGGACCACCTGCGAGTTGAAATTCGAATCGCAAAAAGAGTATGCCAACCCATATACCGATGTGGATGTATGGGCCCGATTTGTGAACGAAAAGGGAGATACCCTGATCCGTCCCGCCTTTTGGGACGGCGGTAACGTGTGGAAAGTACGCTTTACTCCGCCCGATGCCGGACAGAAATGGTCCTGGACAAGCCACGCTTCAACCGACGACGACGGACTGTCGGGGAAAACAGGCACCCTACGTTCCGTTGCCTACAACGGCAGGAATAAACTTTTGCGACACGGACTGCTGCGCATGTCGCCCGGAAAACGCAATGTAGTACATGCAGACGGAACGCCCTTCCTCATTGTAGGCGATACGCCTTGGTCGATACCTTACCGTGCGACCACCGAACAAGAGGAAACTTATGCGGCCGACCGCAAAGAGAAAGGCTTCAATACCTCGTTGCTGATTACCCTGCAACCCGATAGGTTCGCCCAAG
>JBGZJM010000201.1:0-2694 GCA_041848845.1 Petrimonas sp.
ACCAGGAACGAAACGCCATTTCAAGAAATTATACTTTCAGAAAGAGGTTATATCGATAATTACGATTTTACTATTGGAACAACAATAAATAATGTATTGAATATAGGTTTGGCTCTGAATATTTCAGATATCAACCATTCATTATACACCGATTTTCTGGAAGATTTCAGCAGTGGTGGTTATACACTGAACAATGAAGTGATAACAAATGGTGCCGGAGTTGGGGCAAAGCTGGGGGTAATTTACCGTCCGGTTAATTCATTCAGGATTGGTTTGGCATATCATACATCTACCTGGTACTCTATGTCAGAAATTTATAAGGCAAGTATTGAGGATGATTTAGGTGCTTATGTAGTTGATCCCAATTATGAAAAAGGTAGAACTTATTCTGCCAAATTCACCAATTACTACGATTTAAAAACTCCCGATAAATGGGTGCTAAGCGGTGCTGCCGTGTTGGGAAACAGTTTTATCCTAAGCGCCGATTATGAATTGATGAACTATCAGAATATGAAACTGGGAGTTCCTTCCGGTAGTAACTCCGATCCAAAATGGTACGATATAGACAACAATTATATCAAGAAAGACTTTAAAGCAGCATCCACTGTAAAAGTAGGTGCCGAGTACAGATTTACTCCGCAATTCTCCGGAAGATTGGGTTACGCATGGATGCAGAATCCTTATGATACCGATTTTTCTAAAGCAGGTGATGCTGCCGTATCGGGCTCAAACACCATTTACAGAATGGAGGGCGATACCCATTACCTCACCGGAGGATTGGGTTATCGATTCACCAGAAATTTTTACGCTGATTTAGCGGTAGTTTATCAAACGCAGCAGGATGATTTGTATCCTTTCCCGAATTTGTATACCGATAACAACGGACAAAGAGGTAAGTTGGTTATCGATGCCTCTCCCTTCACCCTGAAAAACAGATCCGTAAGAGGATTATTGACGTTGGGGTATAAGTTTTAGATAATTTATGTTCATTTCAGTACCGGGTTGTCCTTACAGGCGCCCGGTTTTTTTATGGCTATGGGTGTCCCGTCTTCATCTTGTTTTCGGGTGTCGCCTAACGACATGTCTGAAAATTTTCTCCTTAATCGCCGTTTTAGGCAGAAAATGAGATTGAATTCGGTTATTTTTGTGTAAATTTGCAAACTAAAACGGTAAATGTACAAATACTCCTTCCTTTCCGGTTCCACAATCCATTCGTTGATTTCCTCCAAGTCAGCAGATTACTTGATAAGCGGTAAGTTTACGCATCACATGGCGAAGCGAGCTGAAGGCTGAAGGTTGCAATTAAAAACATACAGAACGTTTTGAACAATAATAAAAATGGACAAATCAATCAAAAAAATTATCTTATTGGGCTCGGGAGCACTGAAAATCGGACAGGCAGGCGAGTTCGATTATTCCGGATCGCAAGCATTAAAGGCCTTGAGGGAAGAAGGGATAAGGACGGTACTTATCAATCCTAACATTGCAACCATACAAACTTCCGAGGGGGTGGCGGACACAGTTTATTTCCTTCCGATCACCCCGTTTTTTGTAGAGAAAGTGATTCAGAAAGAAAAACCCGACGGCATTTTGCTGGCTTTTGGCGGACAAACGGCGCTGAATTGCGGGACGGAGCTTTATCAAAGCGGCGTGCTGGATAAATACGACGTAAAAGTGCTGGGCACCTCGGTTGAAGCGATAATGATTACCGAAGACCGGGATTTGTTTGTAAAGAAACTCAACCAGATTGATGCCAAAACGCCGGTTTCACAAGCGGTAGAAAGCATGGAAGATGCCTTGAAAGCGGCTCACAGGATCGGGTTTCCCGTAATGGTGCGCTCGGCTTACGCGCTGGGTGGCCTGGGCTCGGGAATTTGCACCAACGAAGAAGAGTTCGTTGCGCTTTGCGAAAGCGCCCTTTCGTTCTCTAAACAGATTCTGGTGGAAGAGAGCCTGAAAGGATGGAAGGAAATTGAATTTGAAGTTATCCGCGACAAGAACGACCACTGTTTCACGGTAGTCCCCATGGAGAATTTCGACCCGTTGGGAATTCATACGGGAGAAAGTATTGTTGTGGCACCCATCATTACACTCTCCAGGGAACAGATAGCCTTGTTGGAAGACATAGCCCGCCGCGTTGTACGCCATATCGGGATAGTGGGTGAATGCAACATCCAGTATGCGTTTAACGTGGAAACCAACGATTACCGCATTATCGAAATCAACGCCCGCCTGAGCCGTTCATCGGCACTGGCCTCCAAGGCTTCGGGTTATCCGCTGGCGTTTGTGGCGACCAAGCTGGCATTGGGTTATTCACTCGATCAGATCGGTGAGATGGGAACGCCTAACTCGGCTTATGCGGCCCCGAAAGTGGATTACATGATTGTGAAAATCCCCCGCTGGGACTTGTCGAAATTCGCCGGAGTGAGTCGCGAGATTGGTTCATCCATGAAATCGGTGGGTGAAATCATGTCTATCGGACAATCGTTTGAAGAGATCATCCAGAAAGGATTGCGCATGATCGGGCAGGGTATGCACGGCTTTGTGGGCAACCGCGACCTGACGTTCGATAACGTGGAAGAAGCACTCTCCAATCCCACGGATTTGCGCATTTTTGCCATTGCCGATGCCTTTGAAAAAGGATTTTCGGTGGAGCGGATCGAGGAGCTGACAAAGATTGACAAGTGGTTCCTC
>JBGZJM010000202.1:0-4228 GCA_041848845.1 Petrimonas sp.
CGAACCGGTTTCAACCTGTGTCCAGGAAATCTTTGAATTATTGCCTTTGCAGATACCGCGTTTCGTAACGAAGTTATAAACTCCGCCCTTGCCGTTTTTATCGCCCGGATACCAGTTTTGTACCGTCGAATATTTCACTTCGGCATTTTCGAGGGCAATGATTTCCACCACTGCCGCGTGCAGTTGATTTTCGTCACGCATGGGGGCTGTGCATCCTTCCAGATAGCTCACGTATGAGTTGTCGTCGGCAACGATAAGCGTACGCTCAAACTGGCCGGTGTTTTGCGCGTTTATACGGAAATAGGTAGACAATTCCATCGGGCATCGGACCCCTTTCGGGACATACACGAAAGAGCCGTCGCTGAAGACGGCGGAGTTTAAGGCCGCGTAGAAGTTATCCTTGTAAGGAACTACGGTAGCCAGGTATTTTTTCACCAGGTCGGGGTGGTTTTTCACCGCTTCGCTGAAGGAGCTGAAAATAATTCCTTTCTCGGCAAGGACTTCCTTGAAAGTCGTTTTTACGGAGACACTATCCATAACGGCATCCACGGCCACGCCGGTCAGCTGTTTTTGTTCATTGAGCGGAATGCCTAATCGTTCAAATGTTCTCAACAATTCCGGATCGACTTCCTCCAACGATTTTGGAGTCTTTTTTCGGGTCGGATCCGCGTAGTAAATGATTTCCTGGAAATCGATTTCCGGAATGTTTAACTGCGCCCAGTCGGGCAACTTCATGGTCAACCAATGGCGATACGCTTTTAACCGGAATTCGAGTAACCACTCCGGTTCGTTTTTCTTCGAGGAAATTAACCGGACAACATCTTCGTTCAGCCCTTTTTCAATCGTATAGGTCTCGACGTCCGTGACGAATCCGTATTTGTATTCTTGTGTGGTTAAGTCGGTTAATATCTGATCTTGATCTAATTCCTGCATGATGAATATGTTTTAATGAGTCTTGAAAGGAGTTATTGATTTTTCTTTTTGGGAAAAAATTTTTGTATGGCGTTCTCCGGCTTGAGGATAGCCGACAAATCCCCGTAGGGAATATCCACGTCAATCACGCCCATGGAGTAGGGAGCAATCTCGTACTGGTTATATGAGTAGTGAATGCCTTTATCGTCCAGCCAGAAATTGTTGTTCGGAAAAACTTCATCCAGATTGAAAAAACCTATGTTGATTAATGAATCGGGAACGTTGACATTGTATTGAGCCATCAGCCTGTTGATGATGATTTCCGTGAGCGGCTTTTTATAATTGGGGACAAAGAGGTCTTCTTCCGACACGGTCACCAGTTTACCCAAATCAATGTTCGCATAGGTTATTCTGTGCGAGCCGTGCGCACCGCCGGTATAATCACTATATTCTATAGCGTAACTCAGCAGGGAATCGTTCTGAAACATCACCTTATTGGTGTTGTACATATAATACCAGTACCACATAGGCATCTCACCCTTTGGAAGCCGGCTTATTTCGGAATAATAGGTGTTTGACAGTGACTTGTATTCTTCTTTGTAATCGGAAACATATGCATTTACAGCTTCTTGCGGGGAAAGGGTGTCGAGATGGAGGCTGTTGAAAAAAGTGCCGATAAAAATTTGTTGCAAACGGGCAAGATTTTTCTTGTCTCCAAACTTTACCGGATAGGTAAAGCTTATTTTAACATCGGCAAAAGGCAGTGTGGTGTCGTTCGTTTCGAGTAGGGGTATCTGTTCTTTAACCACAATACTGTCAAAAACTATTTTTGTGGAGTTTTGTGCGGTTTTTTTTGCAAGAAAATAGGGTACACGAAAGTATGGATGATACAATAGCAACGGAAATAAAAAGATTTTTTCTCATACTTAAATTTGTTTGTTGAGACTGTCGGTAAAAGGAGTCTCCGGGTTTTCCAGATTTTGTCTCGTGCGTTGGCCCTGACATGATTCCTTTGCCCGGGAATGTCTTGTGACGCCGGCAGGACACAGGGGGGCGGTGTCTGATTACTGAATGATTTGTTTTATAGCACCCAGATCGGGATAAAAGATCACCTTGATGGGTTGTTTCATATTGTCGAACATTCTTTTGACAAGTACATCCTTCGTACCAAACTGAACGATATCCGTTTCCAGATTTTTCAACGTTTTATTGTTAAACTCCAGTGTAAGTTGTGCTTTCCCCGGAACGTTATAAACCACTCCTTCGGCAAGCTTTTTCTCGAAGCGTTCTCTCTCCTTGTCGGAAAGTACACTCTCTGCTTTCGGCGTTTTGCTTGTAAGCGTCAGGTAAATGGGAGCACCGGCAAGATTATCCGCATCCACAGGCCCCAGTTTTTCGGAGAACCTGCCGATTATCCTTTTGTCGATATCTTTTTCTGTGGGAATAACCACAATTTCTTTGGTGAAATATTCGGTTTGCGTACTTCCCGAAAACATTTCGGTTAATGCTTTTTCCTGATTGTTTATTTGTTCCATCACGACTTTGTAGGCTTCACCGTCGGGGGGCATATTATCGGCTTCGCCGATCAGTATATCGTTGCGGCTTCGTCGCAACTCGAAAATCTGTTTCGAGACCAATTCCGCCTGCTTGGCCGTTGAGCCCGCCATCAGCGTTTCTTCCGACAAAAACCTTCTCGGTTCCAGCGGAGCAGGAGAAGGCTCCGGCAGTTCGAAAGAGGGAACCTTTTCCGATTCCGGATCTGTATTTATGGTAGAAATCAGCCCGTCCTGTGTAAGATGAACGTAGGGCGCGATTGAGTTGGGCCTGAAGATCACCATAAACGAGTTATCCTTGTCGGCGATTCCGCGGTTCGTAACCATCACATCTTCCAGCGTGAATTCGGTTCTGCTTTCTGTGATGGGGTCAATGCTCAGGTATCGTTGTGCGAACTGGTAAAACTCGCCGCGGTTGTAAACCGTTTTTTTTACTTTCAGCGTTACCGCCAGCGACGTTTTCGGCAATGAATAGATCACGCCGTAATCGTTGGCCTTGACGGCATTCATTCTCACGGTTTGCTGGGCTTGCATGCTAATTGCAGGGAGTGAAACAATTAAAGCGGACAATATAAGACGTTTTATTTTTATCATATCGTTTTTTGTTTGATGATATCCAATTGTTTGGTTGAATGATTTCACGACACCACACCTGACAGCGCGGGCCAATTCCCCTTGAATGCCAATGCCTAATGTGCCGCCTGAAATTGCTTCAGAAAACGCACATCGTTATCAAAAAATAACCGGATATCGTTGATGCGGTATTTTAACATTGTTATGCGTTCAATGCCCATACCGAGTGCGTATCCGGTGTATGTGCTGCTGTCTATCCCGCAATTATCCAGCACGTTGGGGTCGACCATGCCGCATCCCAGAATTTCCACCCAGCCCGTGTGTTTGCAAATGTTACATCCTTGTCCACCACAGATATGGCAGGTGATGTCCATCTCGGCGCTGGGTTCGGTAAACGGGAAATAAGAAGGGCGGAGCCGGATTTTTGTTTCGGCGCCGAACATTTCTTTGGCGAAGAAAAGCAACGCCTGTTTCAGGTCGGCAAACGATACATCTTTGTCCACGTACAACGCCTCCACCTGATGGAAAAGACAGTGCGCGCGGGCGGAAATGGCTTCGTTCCTATAAACTCTTCCCGGACAAATAATGCGGATAGGAGGCTGCGTTTTCTCCATTACGCGGGTCTGAACGGATGAAGTGTGTGTGCGTAAAACAATATCCGGGTTGCTTTCGATAAAGAACGTATCCTGCATATCTCGTGCGGGATGGTCTTCGGCGAAGTTGAGCGAAGAAAAAACATGCCAGTCGTCTTCCACTTCCGGCCCCTCGGCGATGGAAAAACCCAG
The DNA here is from genome assembly GCA_041848845.1 of Petrimonas sp. GTDB lineage: Bacteria > Bacteroidota > Bacteroidia > Bacteroidales > Dysgonomonadaceae > Petrimonas. The sequence continues at coordinate 3,824 of JBGZJM010000202.1, forward strand.
ACGTTTAAAAATGTCACAAATTTCTTCTTTCACAATCGATATCGGATGACGCGCTCCGAGAGAAACCGGGTAAGCTGTCCGGGTAAGGTCGATATCCACGTTTTTTTCTTTGTTGCTGTCAAAGGTTTCTTTCAGCGATTGAATTTTTTCCTGGACTTTCTGTTTCAGCTCGTTCAGCTTCATGCCCACTTCGCGTTTCCGTGCGGGGGCAACGTTTCTGAAATCGTCCATCAGCGCGGAAACGACACCTTTTTTACTTAAGTATTTGATGCGTAATGCTTCCAGTTCATCGGCATCCGATGCGGAAAGCTGATCTATTTCCGAAAGAAGGGAGTGAATTTTATCCAACATACGATCTTTATTGTCTTTAATTTTATGCAAAAATACATTTTTCTTGGCTATTTA
>JBGZJM010000203.1:0-3443 GCA_041848845.1 Petrimonas sp.
AAAATATCTTTGTGGATTCCGCAGGCACCTCCGGCTGGCACGAAGGCGAACTGCCCGATGACCGGATGCGTATGCACGGACAGCGGCGCAACTACGATTTTTGTTCCCGGTCGCGAAAGTTCGTCAGCACTGATTTCGAGCGGTTCGACTACATCATTGTGATGGACGATGACAACTACAGGAACGTAAAAAAACTGGCAAAAACGGATAAGGATATTGCCAAAATCCACCGGATGATCGATTTCACCAGCAAGTTTTCCCACCACCACAAGGTTCCCGATCCCTATTACGGGGGAGCGTCCGGTTTCGAACTGGTGATGGATTTGCTGGAAGACGCCTGCGGGAACCTGCTGGATAAAATCAAAAAGCATTCTGATTTCTAATTTCAATTTTCTGCGAATATTCGTATCTTTGCACCCTTAAATAAATATTCAGAATTTTATATAAGATATGGCAAAGGAATTGAAAGAACTTACCTCCCGCAGCGAAGATTATTCGCAATGGTACCTCGACCTGGTGATTAAAGCCGAACTGGCGGAAAACTCAGCCGTACGCGGTTGTATGGTGATGAAACCCTACGGGTATGCTATCTGGGAGAAGATGCAACGCCAGCTGGACGACATGTTCAAGGAAACCGGACACGTGAACGCCTATTTTCCGTTGTTTATACCCAAATCGTTTCTCAGCCGCGAAGCCGACCACGTGGAAGGTTTTGCCAAGGAGTGTGCCGTGGTAACGCATTACCGGCTGAAAAACGCTCCCGACGGAGGCGGCGTAGTGGTAGATCCCCAAGCCAGGCTGGAGGAAGAACTGATCATCCGCCCCACCTCCGAAACCATTATCTGGAGCACCTATAAAAACTGGATTCAGTCGTATCGCGACCTGCCGTTGCTCATCAATCAATGGGCAAACGTGGTCCGCTGGGAGATGCGTACCCGGCTGTTCCTCCGCACGGCCGAATTCCTCTGGCAGGAAGGGCATACGGCCCATGCCACGGAGCAAGAAGCTGTGGAGGAGACCGAGAAGATGATCAACGTTTACGCCGATTTTGCCGAAAAGTACATGGCCCTGCCGGTGATAAAAGGAAAGAAATCGGTTTCGGAACGATTTGCGGGCGCCATAGACACCTATACTATCGAAGCGTTGATGCAGGACGGAAAAGCCCTGCAGTCCGGCACATCGCATTTTCTGGGGCAGAACTTCGCCAAGGCGTTTGACGTGATGTTTGCCGATAAGGACGGCGGACGCGACTATGTCTGGGCTACCTCCTGGGGTGTTTCCACCCGGCTTATCGGGGCGCTCATCATGGCGCACAGCGACGACAACGGGTTGGTACTCCCCCCAAAACTGGCTCCTTATCAGGTCGTTATCGTCCCCATATACAAGAATGCCCAACAACTGGCTCAAATAGACGAAAAGGTATCGGGTATTGTCTCACGCCTGAAAGCGCTGGGAGTAAGCGTAAAGTACGATAACTCCGACAACAAGAAACCGGGGTGGAAGTTTTCCGAATACGAATTAAAAGGTGTTCCCGTTCGTCTGGCCATGGGTGGCCGGGACATGGAGAACAACACCATAGAGGTTGCCCGCCGCGATACGCTGACCAAAGAGACCGTTTCCTGCGAGAACATCGAGGAATACGTCAAGAACCTGCTCGATGAAATCCAGGAAAACATCTATAAGAAAGCGCTCGATTACCGCGCCTCGGCTACCCGCGAAGTAAACTCCTACGAAGAATTTAAAGAAGAGATCGAGAAAGGCGGATTCCTGCTCTGTCATTGGGACGGAACGCCAGAAACCGAAGAGCTCATCAAGAACGAAACCAAGGCTACCATCCGTTGTATCCCGCTGGAAGGCGATAAAACACCCGGGAAATGCATGGTTACCGGTAAACCGTCGGCACAACGGGTGATTTTCGCAAGGGCATATTAAAGATGGCGAAGTTAAAAAACTGGATCTCGGCTTTCAGGCTTCGCACACTCTTTCTGGCTGTCGCCGGAGTTACCCTGGGTACGGGAGTTGCCTTGCAGGAAGGAAAATTCTCTGCAATCACTTTTGTATTGGCACTGGCACTGGCTGTATCCATCCAGATCTTGTCGAACCTGGCAAACGATTTGGGCGACTACTTGAAAGGTACCGATGTTACGGGCAACCGGCAAGGTCCTGTCCGTGCGGTGCAAAGCGGAAAAATTTCTCCCGGGGAGATGAAAAGGGCCATCGGGATCGCTACCGTTATCGTTGCTGCAATCGGACTTGTGCTGGTTTTAGGCGCTGCGGAGAGTTACACCCAACCGTCCGTTTTCGTACTGCTGGGCATCGGGTTGGTCTGTATCCTGTCGGCCCTGTTCTACACCATCGGCAAGTATGCTTACGGCTACGCGGGGCTGGGCGATTTTTTTGCTTTTTTGTTTTTTGGCCCGGTAGCGGTTATCGGCACTTATTTCCTGCACACCCACTCCATCGGGTTTCAGCCTGTCCTGCCGGCTATAGGCTTGGGCTTCATAAGCACGATGGTGCTCAATATCAACAACATGCGCGACATGGATAACGACAGGGCATCGGGAAAAATCACCTTTGCGTTGAGGCTGGGCTTAAAAAACGCCAAGATCTACCATACTCTCCTTACTTTTGGAATGTTTACCTGCTTTTTGCAGTACAGTTTTATGTTCGCAGCATCGCCCGGATACCGGTTTCTGTATGTGGCTGTCTTCCTCTACCCGTTCTACCTCTTAACGCAGGTTCACAGGAAAACAGGCCGCGAACTGGATCCCTACCTTAAGCTAACCTCGATGTCAGGTTTTCTGTTAGCCGTTGTTTTCAGCATCTGCATCAACATTTAAAGCATCTGAAAAGGAATGAGAAGAGTTTTAGTGCTTACGGGAAAACTTATCGGCGATCTCATCGACTTCTTTTATCCGCCGTTCAAGCGCTATTTCAGCCGGCAGTTTTTCCGCTATGGCGTAAGCGGGGCCGCCAATGTAGGTTTCGACTGGCTGCTCTATTTCGTTGTCTACAACTATGTCGTACAAAAGCAGTTCGTTCCGCTCGGTTTTGTCACCGTCAGCCCCCACATCGCGGCCCTGCTCATCACGTTTCCGGTCACCCTGTTCTCGGGATTTCTGCTTCAAAAATACGTCACATTCACCTCTTCCGATTTGCGGGGCAGGGAACAGCTCGTCCGCTATACGGCTGTTGTGGGAGTGAACCTGCTGATCAATTATCTAGGATTAAAGCTACTGGTGGAGGTGCTGCACTTCTACCCCACACCCTCGAAAATGGTGGTGACGCTCATTTGCACGATCTTCAGCTATTTCTCTCAAAAGACATTCACGTTCAAAATAAGAAACACGGCGTAACGCCCGTTGTAAAAACCCTTACCTCAACTCAAGCTCTACCACGTAATCCAGTTCATCGGGAACCTTGTCGAGTTTCAACAGAACACC
>JBGZJM010000204.1:0-8471 GCA_041848845.1 Petrimonas sp.
AGTATAAGTCGTTTTTGTTGATGTTCATATTTTTTCAACTTCAAAAAACATGCATTCAAATTATAAGCACAAATTTCTTTTTTTTCTGGCATGTATTCTCTTAGGGTTTATATCTTGTACAAAAGGAGGAGATGAGAATATGGCGGTTAAAGAGACTAAACCGTATCTTAATAAGAAAGATAGCCTTCTTATGGTCGAAATATATAAAAAAGCAGGACCTTGGGGGAAAAAATGGGATTTGCAAAACATACAGACATGGGCGGGAGTAGAAATTGCTCACGACACTTTGTTCAATGAATTTCGCATTGTCGGATTCAATTATTTCGGGAGTTTTCGAGGTAATTTTCCGGAAGAATTCTGCCAATTGACAGAGCTGCGGATTCTGGGACTTGGAGGTGGTACGTTAAGCGGTAATATTCCCCGCGACATAAAGAATCTGAAAAAATTGGAATGGCTGTATGTCGGATACAATCATATTTACGGCAAAATACCGCAAGAAATAGGTGAGTTAAAAAACCTGAAAGAATTGACCTTGGGAGAGAATTTTCTTTCGGGAGAATTGCCCGAGGAACTCGGGAATCTTACCAATCTTGAAAAGTTGACGATCATGTCCACCAAAATATCGGGAGAAATACCGAAATCGCTCTCTAAATTAAAAAAAGCCAAATTCATTTATTTGGATAAAAATAAATTATCCGGAGAGTTTCCCATTGAAATAGTCAATCCGGGATGTGTAATAAGTTGCGCGGATAACAATATAACCTCCATGTTATTTGATATATGGGATGACAAAAATTCATCTTATATTCCGGATCTTCAAGGAAACCGGCTGTCGGGGAAAATCCCCGACTGGGTTAAAAAGACTGACAGATGGAAGGTGTTCTCAGGGTATGTCGGAAATCAACAAGAAGGATACGGATATGAGGAATAACTCTTTCGAGCGACAAAATAAAATGAATATGTCACCCGGTTACCCCCTGATGATAAATGATTAAATTCGCTTTGAGCAATTCCATACAACTGCAATAAAATAATAAATAATCACATGAAAAAAACATTTTTTTCAATCAATCTTTTATTGATTCTCATTTTTTTAAGTTCATGTAACGACAAAGAAGTTCTCTACAGAATCAATGGCAATCCGGAAACGGGAACCGGACCATTTCGTTCGGGACAAAACCCCATCCTCAACGATGTCATGATGCAAGCCTTCTATTGGGACGTACCGGTTGATGAGATCAACAAGAACGGGAATTGGTGGAACACGCTTAAAAACCAGGCAAACGAGCTGAAAAACAACGGAATTTCCGGAATATGGGTTCCAAGTCCCTCAAAAGGGAATTGGGGAATTACAGATAACGGTTATGGCATTTACGACCATTACGATTTGGGGAACTACTACCAAAGAGGGACCACAGAAACCCGTTTCGGCAGCCGCTCGGAACTGGAGCAGATGATTGCCGCGATGCATGCGGACCCTAAAATTGAGGTGTATGCCGATGTCGTATTAAACCATATATATTCGAACGACACCAATGAGGAAGTAAATCCCGCCGTTAAAGCCTATGTTTTCGGAGAAGCGCACGGAGAACAACACAAGCCCTACCCCGCCGATGAAATCCGCTGGGTTATCCCCGACGCAACACCCGGAGATTATTATATCCAGATAAAAGGATACGGCTTACCGTGGAACTCTCCCGTTACCGAAAGGGGATATGATGTCATGATCAGATGGGACAACAGCCCTGTAACGGAAAGCAATCAATGGGAAAACGAACCGAACAACGGAAACGGCAGCTACAATATTTTCCCCGGTTCGGGGAAAATATTGAGGGCGCATATAGGACATTCGTCCGATATTGACGAATATAAAATAGCCGTCCCTTCTGCACACGACATAGAGATCCGTCTGACGGCCAAAAAGGAAACGGGAAATCCGATGCAATGGGTAAATGCCGGTTCCATGTCAGGATACTATCCTGCGGCTGTCTGGCATAATGGAAACAACCTCGCCTCCTCAACCCTTCAAGCAAGAACCAACACGCATATATCCTATGTAAACCATACGGGCACCGGAGAACCCAATTATGCCTGGCATTACAGTCATTTTCATCCGGCAGATGCCAATGACTGGCTGGGAGGTTACGGCTCCGATGAGATTATTACCAACACCAAATTCTTCGGAAACGACTTGAATACATTTGACCCGGTTGTTGCATCCCGATTAAAGGATTGGGGGGTATGGCTGGCCAGTACGGTGGGGTTCGACGGATTCCGGTTGGATTTTGTCCGCGGATTTCAGGAATCTTTTGTCGCGGATTGGGTGAACAACCTCCCCGCGGTAAACGGCAAGCGCCCTTTTATTGTCGGAGAATATTGGGGAGCCGATTACAGGATAAAGGACTGGGTAAACACCGTAGCCGGTTTAGGGGCGGATGTCGACGCTTTTGATTTCCCCTTGAAAAATACATTAACGGCAATGTGCAACGGTGACGGCTCCTTCAACATGGCAAACCTCAATCATGCGGGGATGGTCAGGAATAATAACGGGAACTCCTTGCCGGGCACTTCGGTCGTCACATTTTTAGACAATCATGACACGGGAAAAGAGCATGACAAATGGGTCACGAAAGACTTTCATTTAGGATACGCCTATATCCTTACGCATGAAGGAAGACCCTGTGTCTTTTATCCTCACTTTTACGGTATCACACAACAGGATGCGCATGGAAACAGCGCCACCGTAACCGCACCCCAATGGCTGAAAAACAGCATACGGCAATTGATCCAGATCCGTAAAAATTATCTGGGAGGTGTTATTACCGTATTGAGTCAATCGGGCAACCCCTATCCCTCCGTACATACGGGAAATGTATATATTGCCCGCAGACAGGGCAACGGAGTAAAAGACGGAGCAATCATCGTGCTGAACAATCATGCCGGTGAAACCAAATCCATGTGGGTCTCGGTCAATGCACAGGGTTTTTCCGACTGGACGGGACAACGGCTGGTAAACGTGCTGAATACAACGGAAAAAATTACGGTACAGGCGGACGGGAGAGCTGAATTTTCCGCTCCGGCAAGAAGTTACAGCATTTGGGTTAAAGAGACGGATTTAATACAATAGACACTATGAAACGGACAACACTTTTCTCCCTGCTCCTGTCGTTGACCTGTGCGCTGCAAGCGCAACTGGTGAAAGTTGAACCGGCCTTCTGGTGGAGCGGCATGGCCGAAACGGAACTGCAACTGATGGTGTACGGTAAGGATATCGCATCGTATAAGGCCGCGGTCACGGCAAAAGGGGTGTACCTGAAAGAGACGGTTACGCTGGAAAGCCCCAACTACCGGATTTTGTACCTGGATATTTCCGACAGTGCTCCGCAAAAGTTCGAAATCGTTTTTACCAACGGAAAGCGGAAAATTACCCATAACTACGAACTCAAACCGCGCGACCCGGAACGGCTGAACATACAAAGTTTCAACTCGTCCGACGTGTTGTACCTGATCATGCCCGACCGCTTTGCCAACGGCAATCCCGACAACGACCAGATCCCGATGCGGATGCCATACAAGGTAGACCGCAATCACCACAGCGCGCGCCACGGGGGTGACCTGAAAGGCATATCCGAGCGGCTGGACTATTTGTCCGACCTGGGTGTTACCGCCATCTGGCTCAATCCGGTGTTGGAGAACGACATGGAGGGCGGCTCCTACCACGGATACGCCACCACCGACTATTACCGTGTAGACCCGCGTTTCGGCACCAACGAGGAGTATGCGAATCTGATCGCCGACGCCCATTCCAGAGGTATGAAGGTGGTGATGGATATGATTTTCAACCACTGCGGCAGCGATCATCCCTGGATGCAAGACGTGCCCTCGCACGATTGGTTCAACAACACGGGCGAATACGTGCAAACATCGCATATGAAAGAGATGTATTTCGATCCCTACGCCTCGGAATATGACAAAAGCAAAATGGTGGACGGCTGGTTCGTGCCCACCATGCCCGACCTCAACCAGCGCAACCGCCACGTGGCGAAATACCTCATCCAGAACAGTATCTGGTGGATTGAATATGCCGGGGTGGACGGCATCCGGCAGGATACCTACCCCTACGCCGATTACGACATGATGATCGACTGGATAGAAGCCGTGGAAAAAGAATATCCCCAATACAATATAGTGGGCGAGGCCTGGCTTAATAACCCTATCGGTACCTCTTTCTGGCAGAGGAACAGTCCGCTCAATCCGAACAACACCAAGTTGAAATCGGTGATGGACTTCCGTTTTATGGGATTGTCGCAGAGCGCTTTCTTTGAAGAAACGACGGAATGGAACGGGGGATTGCACGGCATCTACGACCACATGACCTACGACTTCATCTACCCCGATATCCACAACGTGCTGCGTTTCCTCGACAACCACGATACCGACCGCTTCCTGAAAGAGTATCCCGGGGATCTCTCCGGCTGGAAGCAGGCGATCACCTTCCTGCTCACCATGCCCGGCACGCCGCAACTCTACTACGGCACCGAGCTGCTGATGAACGGCAACAAGAGCCGCAGCGACGGAGATATCCGGCGTGATGTGCCGGGCGGATGGCCGGACGATGCGGCCGATCAGTTCACCCGGGAAGGACGAGACAAACTTCAGAACGAAGCATTCGACTTTCTCAGCAAGCTGCTTCACTGGCGTCGCGGCAACAAGATCATTGCCCAAGGCAAGATGAAACATTACGTGCTCCAAAAAGGTGTATATGTCTATGAACGCTGCCTCGGAGACGAAAACGTGCTGGTATTTATGAACGGAACCTCAGACGAGGTGGAAATAGATCTCGGCCGGTATGCCGAGTCAATAAGAGGCAGAACCGGATGGAGAGATTTGCTCTCGGGCAAGGATGTCTCGTTTGGGAAAACGCTTACGCTCGCATCCAAAGAGATGCTGGTGCTGGAATGAAAACCAATTCTCCAATAAATGTGTCAATACGACTAACCAATGAGACTAGTATATTCGAAAACGTTCTACTTGCTGCTTCTCCTGCTTCTGCCCTTTGCCTGCGGGAAAGAGCCCGTTGCGGAACCGCCTGTCGTTATCAAAGACGGACTTTCCTGGAGTCCCGAAGCAGCCGACGCCGACAAAGAACTGACCATCACCTTTAAGGCTGCTTCCGGCACTCCGCTTTATGGACATAAGGAAGATGTCTATGTGCATATCGGCATCGTTTCCGAAGGCGTGTGGCGCTTTGTGCCTGCCGAATGGAACCAAAATATCGCCAAGTGCAAGATGACGGAAGTGGAAGGGTCGGATTTTACCTGGAGCATCAAGCTGTCGCCCTCCATCCGTCAATGGTTCGGCTCGGGAGAGACCCCCGTCAACAAGATAGGCCTCGTTTTCCGCAATGCCGACGGGACAAAGAAAGGGAGGGAAGCGGACTTCTTTATCGAGAACATCACCGACAGCAAGTTCAAGGCCTTTGAGCCGGCAGCGGCCAAACTGGCCGCCATGCCCGCCGGATTGAAGGAGGGGATCAACACCGCCGAAAACGGCACCGTTACGCTGGTGCTCTACGACAAGGATAAGAACGGCACCCGCAAGGATTTCGCCCATGTGGTCGGGGATTTCAACCAATGGAGACTGAGCAACGACGAACAGTCGCAGATGGCGTACGATCAGGGCGCCGGTTGCTGGTGGATCACCATCACCGGTCTCTCCATGACCAAGGAATATGCGTTCCAGTATTACGTAGGGAAAAAGGGCGAAGAACCCATCCGGATTGCCGACCCGTACAGCCGGAAAATACTTGACCCCGATAATGACAGATATATCTCCGCCGCTACCTACCCCGACAGCAAAACTTATCCGTCTGGCGGTATCGGCATTGTTTCCACGTTTAAAATCCAACCGGATGTTTACAACTGGCAGGTCACCGGTTTCAAAACGCCCGCCGCCGACAACCTGACCATTTACGAGCTGCTTTTCCGCGACTTTACCGCCTCCGGCGATATCAACGGCGCCATGGAGAAACTGGATTACCTGCAGTCGCTCGGCGTAAACGCCATCGAACTGATGCCCGTGCAGGAATTCGACGGGAACGACAGCTGGGGCTACAATCCCTGCTTCTATTTCGCGATGGACAAAGCCTACGGCACCGACCGGATGTACAAGCAGTTTATCGATGAATGCCACAAACGGGGCATGGCCGTCATTTTCGACGTGGTGTACAATCACGCCACCGGTGCCCATCCGTTTGCCCGGATGTGGTGGGATGCCGAAAACAACAAGACCGCCACCAATAATCCCTACTTCAATGCCGATGCACCGCACCCCTACTCCGTCTTTCACGACTTCACCCACGAATCGCCCCTGGTGCGCGCCTTCGTGAAACGAAACCTGGAATTCCTGCTGGAGGAATACCGCATCGACGGCTTCCGGTTCGATTTGACCAAGGGATTTACTCAAAACCGAAGCACCGAGGCCACAGCCGGCAACTACGACGCATCGCGCGTGGCCATACTGAAAGACTATAACACAGCCATCAAGGCGGTGAAATCCGACGCGTACGTCATTCTCGAACATTTCTGCGACGACAAGGAAGAGAGGGAGCTGGGCGATGCGGGGATGATGGTCTGGCGAAACATGAACTGGCAATACTGCCAATCGGCTATGGGATGGAACAGGGACAATTGCAATTTCACAGACGCTTACTACGGCGCAAACCGCCCGGCAAACAGTCTGGTGAGTTACATGGAGAGCCATGACGAGGAACGCGCCGCCTACAAACAGAGCCAATGGGGCAACGGTGTTCTTAAAACCGACCTCTCCGCGCGGATGAACCAGTTGACGACCAATGCCGCTTTTTTCTTTACCGTCCCCGGTCCGAAGATGGTGTGGCAGTTCGGTGAACTGGGATACGATATCTCTATTGATGAGAACGGAAGAACCGGTAAAAAACCGATTAAATGGGAGTATTTAAACGTGTCGCAACGCAAGCAGTTACACGACGTTTACGCCAAACTCATCGGCTTGCGCATATCGCATCCCGAACTGTTCAATGCCACCGCCACCTTGGATTGGAAAGTAACGGAATCCTTCTGGGAGGACGGCCGCTTCTTGACGCTCTCCTCCTTCGGGAATAGCAAGCAAATAGTTGTCGCCGGCAATTTCACCAATGCCGCCATCGACGCCGCAACCGCATTTCCGAAGAACGGTACCTGGTATAACTACATGAACGCATCGGAAACCCTGAACGTAAACTCTTCAACGATGAATATTGCCATTCCCGCCAACAGTTTCAGGATCTATGCAACCTTTGAACCGTAAACGAACTGTTCACGGAAAAGGGAATCCGCAAAAGCGTGTGACGGCTCAAAACCCGACGCACGCTTTTCTGTTTGCGGATATGAAACTAAATGTTAACTTTGCAACATCATTTTTTTAATCACATAATCCTATGAAGTCAATGGCCATTATATACGGCTCCAGCACCGAGAACACAAAAAGAGCCGCGGAGAAGATCGCCGAAAGGCTGGCGGAATACTCTCCCGCCCTGATCGACATTTACGACGGTGATGAAGAAGCTTTTCATTCCAACGATGTGCTTATCCTCGGTATTTCCACCTGGGGAGTAAAGGATTTGCAGGACGACTGGTCCGATTTCTACCACAAGCTGGAAAAAATGGACCTGACGGGAAAAACCGTTGCGCTTTTCGGGTTGGGTGACTCGTTCATCTACCCCGATTCATTCGTGGATGCAATGGGCATATTATACGAGACCGTTTCGCAAAAAGGAGCTACCGTTGTTGGTGAAGTTTCTCCCGAGGGTTACCAGTTCGACTACTCCAGGGCGTTGAAAAACGGCGTTTTTGTGGGATTGCCGCTGGACGAGGACAACGATGCCACCCTTACCGACGAACGCATCGAAAAGTGGGTGGAATCGTTGAAGATGCACCTCGGTTAAACAGGTTGTTGCTACTCCTGAAAAACCGTGATCACGGCATTGCCCAAGGCGGGAAGGGTCTGCACCGATTTCACAAACCGCCGGCTGGTTTTGTCCAGCCAATAGAGCGTGGCCTCTTTCTCATTCTCCGGGTTATAGACCCGCACTTTCCAGGCGTTATCCTCTTCGCCCTCCACCTTTAACGTGACGGTTTTCAGCTTTTGGGTCATCAGGTCGAAGTCGTTGAAACTGATGGTATAATCCTGCCGCAACGGCAACCGGGCAATGATCATATCGAAGCCGGGGGCTTCCGGAAGGAAGATGCCGCTATAAGGTGTCTCGACGGTTTTTCCCTGCACGGTTACCGCCACCTTATCCGTTCCGATCGCCATCTCAACGGTTTGTCCGCCCTGCTGTACCGTTCTTTTCACCGGCATCATCCCTTTCAGGAGCATCTCGTCGCGCGAATCGCCCATGGGCGATGACGAGGCATCGGTGATTTTCCACATATCGCCCTCTTTCTCCAGGG
>JBGZJM010000205.1:0-13151 GCA_041848845.1 Petrimonas sp.
ATATTGGAGAATTTTTTGAAAATAAGGTAAACAAACGATTGAAGTTTATGAGAATTATTCCAGCCATAGACATTATTGACGGAAAGTGTGTCCGCCTGACCAAAGGCGATTACAGCACCCAAAAAATTTATAACGAAAATCCGGTGGAAGTTGCAAAATCGTTTGAAGCCAACGGAATTCGATATTTACACTTGGTTGATTTGGATGGAGCCAAATCAAAACACATTGTAAATAAGAATATTTTAAAAGAAATATCAATAAAAACTTCACTCAGGGTCGACTTTGGCGGAGGCATCAAAACCGATGAAGATGTACGCGTCGCTTTCGAAAACGGAGCCGCACAGGTTACGGTGGGAAGCATGGCTGCCCGGGAACCGGAACTGTTTTTAAAATGGCTGTCGGCATACGGTCCGGACAAGATTATCTTGGGCGCCGACAGTCGCGGCGGAAAAATTGCCACCCACGGATGGCAGCAGCAATCGGAACTGGATGTTGTGGATTTTATCGCCGGTTACGAACGTAAAGGCGTGACATACGTAATCTGTACCGACATCTCGAAAGACGGCATGCTGCAAGGCACTTCCAATGAGCTTTACGCTGAAATCCTCCGGGAGACCGGAGTTAGGCTGATCGCCAGCGGCGGTGTTTCATCGGTGGGCGATCTGACGAAGGTAAAGGAGTTGGGCTGCGAGGGAGCCATTGTCGGCAAAGCCCTTTACGAAGGGAGAATCAGCCTGGACGAGTTACGCGTAGCGGGTTTCCTGTAACGGAACTGAAAGAACAAAAAATACAAATTTATATGCTTAAAAAAAGAATTATTCCCTGCCTCGATATCAAGGACGGCCGGACGGTGAAAGGCGTTAACTTTGTGGGGCTTCGCGACGCCGGCGACGCCGTGGAACTGGCCAAACGATACGTCCGGGAAGGTGCGGACGAACTGGTGTTCCTCGATATTACCGCCACCGTTGAGAAACGGAAGAACCTGACCGGACTGGTTGAAAAGATTGCCCGTGAAATCAACATCCCGTTCACCGTGGGCGGTGGCATAAATTCGGTGGAAGATGCGCAGGCGATTATTAAAGCGGGTGCCGACAAGGTGAGCATCAACACTGCTGCTGTAGATCATCCGGAGATCGTTTCGGAAATTGCCGCGGAATTCGGCAGCCAGTGCGTTGTGCTGGCGATCGACACCAAGCTGGAAGACGGTGAATGGAAGGTTTATATTCACGGGGGCAGAACCCCTACCCCGCGCCATGCCGTTGACTGGGCGCTGGAGGGTGAACGGCGCGGCGCAGGGGAAATCCTGCTCACATCCATGAACAACGACGGCACCAAAAACGGTTTCGCACTCGATATCACTGCCGCGGTTTCTTCAGCCGTCAACATTCCTGTTGTCGCCTCTGGTGGCGCGGGAACAATGCAACATTTTGCTGATGTCTTCCAACAGACAAGGGCAAGTGCGGCATTGGCGGCAAGCATTTTCCATTTCGGCGAAATACCGATACCCCGGTTAAAAGAGTTTCTAAAACAACAGAACATTGAAGTGAGGATTTAAAAAAAACAGAAGAATTATGACCATCAATTTCAAAAAATCCGGAGGATTGGTTCCGGTAATCATCCAGAACACCCATACGTTGCAAGTGCTGATGCTCGGCTACATGAACGAAGAAGCCCTCGAAAAAACCAGGGCGGAAGGCCGGGTTACTTTTTTTAGCCGCAGTAAGAACCGGTTATGGACAAAAGGAGAAACTTCCGGGAATTATCTTATCGTGGACGAAATCCGGGAAGATTGCGACAACGACACGTTGCTGATCAAGGCCCTTCCGCAGGGACCCGCCTGCCATACCGGAGCCACAACCTGTTTTTCCGAAGAAACACCGAAAGGTTTTATCTATGAGCTGGAAAAAGTGATCGAACAACGGATCGAAGCTAAAACCGAAGGATCCTACACGAGCAGGCTTTTCAACAGCGGCGTGAATAAAGTGGCGCAAAAAGTGGGTGAAGAAGCCGTTGAGCTCGTTATTGAAGCCAAGGACAACAACATCGACCTGTTTAAAAACGAAGCGGCCGACCTGCTCTACCACTTCCTGATCCTGTTGAAGACAAAAGCGTTGAAACTGGAAGACATTGAAGGGGTGCTAAAAGGAAGGCACAAGTAGGGGAAACTTTTATTACCCCTGTATTCGGGTGGAAAACGGGATTCGAACCCGCGACCTACGGAACCACAATCCGTCGCTCTAACCAACTGAGCTATAACCACCGTGTCGTAAAGTGGGTGCAAAGATAAATAATTTTCTTCACAATCCCCAATAAATTTCCAAAAAATCAAAAAAATGCACTTATTCCTGTTTTTCTTGTTTAAAAATTGTATTTTTGAAGTTATAACCGATTAACAGCAATAATTGTGACGAATAAAGTTAAACTCTCCATACTGGGTATATCGTTCAGCCAGGTGCAAGCCGGAGCGTATGCGCTTATATTTGCCGAGGAGAACGGCATACGCCGGCTGCCGATTGTGATTGGTACGCCTGAAGCGCAATCCATTGCCATTGTAATGGAAAACATGACCCCTCCCCGCCCCCTGGCACATGATCTGATATACAACATTTTCGAATCCCTACGTATCGAGTTGCTGGAAGTTTTTATTTATAAATTTGAGGACGGCGCTTTTTTCGCCGAATTGCTTTTGCGCCAAAACAACCGGGAGTTTCGCATCGATTCCCGAACATCGGATGCGGTTGCCATCGCATTGAGGACACATTCACCCATTTTCACCACGGAAACCATCATGCAGAATATGGCCATTGTGTTTGATGAAAAAGAGGTGCTTTCCTCGGACTTTCAGAACAAGGACATGGAAGTGGAGGAGATCGTGGAGAATATGGAGGAGGTAAGGATCGACGCGCTGAAAAAACGGTTGGAGGAGGCCATTAAAGACGAAGATTACGAGTTGGCGACTAAGCTTCGCGATGAGATAAACCGCCGGCAGGGTGCAGAAAATGGTTGATACGGTTTTTTATTCGCCCGGTATCCGGCACTTGCAACAGTTGCCCGAACAGGAATCGCTACATTGCGTAAAAGTGCTTCGAATGAAGGAAGGGGATCAATTGACCGTTACCGACGGTAAAGGTTTCTTTTACCCGTGTACGCTGATTCAGGCGCATCCCAGGCATTGTGTGGTTAGCATGGACGGGGAAGTTGCCCGGCCCAAAACGTGGAATTTCAACCTTCATATAGCTTTTGCGCCTACCAAAAACATCGACAGGATGGAATGGTTCGCCGAGAAAGCCACCGAATCGGGAATAGACCGGTTTACACCGTTGCTTTGCCGCTTTTCGGAAAGGAAAGAGTTGAAAACCGAAAGGTTGGAAAAAATAGTCGTTTCGGCAATGAAGCAGTCGCAACAAGCCGTAATGCCGGTCATTGACGGGATGGATCCCTTCCCCCTGTTTGTCGAGAAACCGTTTGCGGGCAGGAAGTTCATCGCGCACTGCCACCCTTCCCCCAAAACAGCGTTGGCCAAGACCTACCAAAAGGGAGAAGATGCCCTGATTCTTATCGGCCCCGAAGGGGATTTCAGTGAGGAAGAAATTCAAAAGGCCGTCAGTCTCGGCTTTGAACCGGTGAGTCTGGGCGAAAACCGCCTGAGAACGGAAACCGCCTGTTTGACGGCTTGCCAAACAGTGCATGTAATCAATCAGATATGACATTTTTAATAATTTCATCATGAAAAAATCATTAATCGCAGTATTTATTTCACTCACGATCGGTGTTTTGATCGGTAGTTGTCAAGAGAAAAAAAAACAACTTCCCCGCATCGCCATTGCCGGACTCGCCATTGAGTCGAGCACGTTTTCACCCGCCGTTTCCCACGAAGACGCGTTCCGGGCAAGGTATGGCGACAGTGTTTTCAGTTATTACCCGTTCTTTGCCGCCGATTCGGGCATTATCGACCGGGCGGTCTGGTTGCCGACCTTGCGCGGACACGCCATGCCGGGTGGTATTGTAAGCCGTGAAGCGTATGAATCGCTGGTGTCAAAAACATTGGACAGCTTAAAAGCCAAACTGCCGTTAGATGCTATCTTTTTCGATATTCACGGTGCCATGAGCGTTCAGGGCCTGGATGATCCGGAAGGCGATTTTCTGGTCCGCATACGCGAACTGGTGGGTACGGACGTGCTGATCTCCACCTCGATGGACCTGCACGGAAGCGTTTCGCCGCGTTTGGCACAGAATACCGACTTAATTACCTGCTACCGCCTGGCACCGCACGAAGATGCCATCGAGTCGAAAAAAAGGGCGGTTACAAACCTTCTCGATCGCCTCGAAAACGGCAAGGGAAAGCCTGCGTATAAAGCGTGGATTCCCGTTCCCATCCTGCTTCCCGGGGAAAAGACCAGCACCCGCATCGAGCCGGGGAAAAGCCTGTATGCGCAGATTCCGGAGGTTATCGAAAAAGACAAGGTGATTGACGCGTCCATCTGGATGTCCTATCCCTGGGCCGATGAGCCCAGAAATCACGGTGTGGTGGTCGCTTACGGAGACGACAAGGAAGCCGTTGGCAAAGCAGCCGAAAAACTGGCCGCCCATTTCTGGAACGTGCGGAAAGAGTTCGGGTTCGTGGCTCCTACCGTTTATTTGGACGAGGCGCTGGAAAAAGCGCTGGCAAGCGATAAAAAACCGTTTATCATCAGCGATATGGGCGATAATCCCACGGCAGGAGGAGCAGGAGATGTTACCTGGACATTGCGGGAGATATTGAAAAGGCCGGAATTGAAGTCGCCGCGGGCAAAGTCGCTGATTTACGCTTCCATTCCCGGCGAAGAATTTGTGAAGAAGGCCAAGGAGATGGGTGTTGGCGGAAAAATCGATGCGACAGCCGGAGCGGCCGTAGATAACCGGTTCGCACCGCCCGTCAGAATCACCGGAACCATTACGGCTATTCACGAAGGGCATCCCAATGCCAAAACGGAAGTGGTGGTAAGAAACGGCAACACTTCCGTGATAGTGACCGAAAGGCGCATGGCCTACCATTACGAAAAGGATTTCACCAAATTGGGATTGAATCCGCGTGAGACGGATATTCTGGTGGTCAAAATCGGTTACCTCGTGCCTGAATTGTACGACATGCGTGCCGATTGGCTGATGGCATTGACGCCCGGCGGCGTGGATCAGGATTTGCTTCGTTTGGATTACAAACGCATCAACCGCCCCATTTATCCGCTGGATCCCGATATGGCCGATCCCGATCTCGGCGCAAGATTTATTCCGTTGTCGGATGAGATAAAAAGATGATTAGAATGACAAAGAAACAACGCTTCAAAAACGTGATGGACTGGTTTCTGGAAAACGCCGAGTCTTCCGAAACAGAGCTTCATTACGCCAACAACTATCAACTGCTCATTGCCGTCATTCTGTCGGCACAATGCACCGATAAACGGGTGAATATGATTTCCCCGCGTGTCTTTGAGGCGTTCCCCACCCCCGAAGTCATGGCGGCATCGTCGCCCCACGAAGTTTTCGAATACATAAAATCGTGCTCTTACCCCAACAACAAGGCCAAAAACCTGGTGGGAATGGCAAGAAAACTTGTCTCCGATTTCAACGGGGAAGTCCCGTCAACCCTTGACGATTTGCTGACCATTCCCGGTGTGGGCCGGAAAACAGCCAACGTGATGTTGTCCGTCGCTTTCGATCTCCCTGCCATGGCAGTGGATACCCACGTTTTCCGGGTTTCCAACCGGATCGGGTTGACGGACAACTCGAAATCTCCACTCGAGACCGAACGGGAACTGATCAAGTATATTCCCGAAAAACTGTTGAGCCGGGCCCATCACTGGCTGATTCTTCACGGCAGGTACGTCTGCATCGCACGAAAACCCAAGTGCGGTATTTGCGGGCTGAGGGATTGGTGCAAGTATTATGGGTTCACCGAGAATTTATAGATGCAGCGGCTGGTGTATTTTTCCCCGGGTTTCAGGTAGGGGGATGGCCAGTCGGGCTTGTTGGGTGAATCGGGATATTTTTGCGATTCCAGGCATATGGCTCCGCGTTTGTTGTAAACGATTCCTTTCTTCCCGGTCATGGTGCCATCGAGGAAGTTTCCCGTGTAAACCTGCAATCCGGGTTCCGAGGTATATACGTCCAGTTGAATTCCGGTAACCGGAGATACCACCGTGGCCGCAACCTGGGTGACATCGCCCTTTGCGTTCAGCACCCAGTTGTGATCATAGCCTTTGCCGTTTTTCAATTGAACGAAAGCGGTATCCTCAATACGCTGTCCGATGGGTGTGGCAACCGTGAAATCCATGGGCGTGTCTTTCACCGGATCAATTTTTCCGGTGGTCATAAATGTATCGTCAACCGGAGTATATCCATCGGCATAAATGGTCAGAAGATGATCCAGTACCGTGTTGTTGGGGTCTCCGCTCAAGTTGAAGTAGGAATGGTTCGTCAGATTCACAACGGTTTCCTTGTCGGTATCCGCCTCGTATTGAATGTCGACAGCATTATCGTTTGTCAGGTTCATGGTGACTTTTACGTTCAGGTTTCCGGGAAATCCGGCTTCACCGTCTTTTGAAAGATACGTCAACACAACCGTCTGGCTGTCGGGTTGGATTGCCCTAAAAACTTTTGTGTCGTAACCTTCAGGGCCACCGTGCAATGTGTGGCCGTAATTGTTTTGCGGAAGCTGGTATTCTACACCGGCAACCTTTATTTTTCCCTTGGCAATGCGGTTCCCGTAGCGTCCGATGGTTGCTCCCAAATTGTTGGAAACGCTTGTATAGCCCTGAATGGAATCGAATCCGAGGACAACATCCTGCAGGGTTCCGGTCTTGTCCGGGACCATTACCGATACGATACGCCCTCCGTAATTCGTCACGGTAACTTCCATCCCGTTGGTATTTTTCAACACAAACAAATCGGTGGAATCACCGTTTACTGACGACTGAAAATGGCTTCTTTTCAACCCCGATAACGTTGAAGGTTCCCCCGGGGCTTCTTTTGGATTGGATGTGCAAGAAATCATGGCGGCAACTGCCATAATCCATGCTGTTAAATACTTTAGTTTCATCATGTTGTTTTCTTTTTTATATAAAAATGAGTATCCGGTTCAATCGTGTAACACAAATTTACATCATTTTCACCTACAAACTGTTTTATTTGGATAAAAAATTCTCGGCCCTGCCGGGAAAGAGCAGTTCCCATAGAGAGGCTACGGTCCATCCCGGAGCAAAAATATCGTTATAAAACCCTTTTCCGTTCTTGCCATAGTCCCAGTTAGTATGTTGCACCACCTCCACAAAATCGTGAAGTTGCCCCATCCCCTTGTCTGTAGACCGTTGTCGCCAATCATCTGGCCTTGTGCGAACGGCACATCCCACAGGTAGTACCACGAGGCGGTGAGGTATTTCGGGTTGTTGAAATACCTGTATGCCATCACCAGGGGTAAGGTCACCGAAGGGGTGCTTCCTCCGCTTGCGTCACTGATGACCAGGTTGTCAGTGAATTTTCGTGGAAAACTGCCGTCTTCATTCTGTAAAAGAAGCATCCGGTCCAACAAGGTTTGCAATTTTGTCTCCCATTCCGGATGCCGTCTTCCGTTGTTTTTTTCGTATTGGAGGAACTGGAACATCGCGTACACACCTTCCGATTGCCGTCGGATACTGAAGATACTGGTTTCGACATCTTTGTCGTAATTCACGTGCTCACGGAATAGTCCGTTGGCTGTGAATCCGTGATCGAGGTAACTGTCAAAAACTGCATGGCTGTTGGCTACCAACTCCGAACGGTTGTTCTGTTGTCCATATTCCAACGCATTGAAGGCGTTCAACAAAACTCGACCTACAAAACCTATTTCCGCGCGGGCAAGGTTTTCACAGGTAGCTACTAGCAGCCCTTCGCCCGAGAAGCCAGGCATCATAACTGTATTCCCACGATTGACGTACGAAATCCGGGAAATCCGAGGCTTTTCCCGATTTCACTAACCACGTGAGCCGGATGGATTTCCCTTTTTCGAGAAAGCAGTAATCACCACTTCCACCACATGATCTGCAGCCGAAAGGTTAGGTGACACGATGGTTCGTGTTATCACTACCGGGATGTTTCGATTGGCTTTTAATTGAACTACATCCCCTTTCCGAATTTCTTGTAAAGGGTAGTGAGCCGCATTGTTTCCTGGTACTTTCAAAGCGATGGAGGAACTAAAATCATTTTCAGCCACACGGGCTGTTGCCTGCACCGTGCTCACTATAAACAAAACAAGCGATGTTAACGAAGAGGTATTTCCTTCCACGTAGGGCCACTCATCCTTCCACCGTACCTGGTCCATCATCAGGACACGTCCTTTGGGATTGTCCACCGAGACGGCGTGATAAAGCATCCAATCCTGTCCTTCCTGGTCCTGCACGATCTCCGAGTTATGTCCCGTACCCACGAATTTTTGATTCTTCCGGATCATTACTTCGTGATGATTATCCATCATGGACTGTCCTTGCTTATCCACATAAGGGCCAAAAAGATTTTCTGAACGACCTACCACAGTGGTAAAAACGAACCGTCGTCTAAACGGCGTAAACGGGGATATCCCCCCTCTTTCGCTATGCGAACGAGGGAGGTTTCATCCCATTCAATGTAATAATCCTGACCGTCATGACCTCTCTCGCCTTGACAAGCAGAAAAAATGAGCAGGAGGATTGGAATAAAAATCAATCGTTCAGTATATGGCATATTTCCTGATTTACTTTCCGTACCCTGCCTTCGTCGATCTTCACTACAGCCCTGTCGTAAGTCATCAGGCCATTTACTTCCACTTCCACGTCGGTGGTCTGGGTGTAAACGGCAGCGGAGAATCCCTGACGGATCATCCGTTTCAGCTGTTCGGCGTATTTGATGTACTCGTTGGTTACTTCATCGGAACTGTTGAACTGCACGTATCCCCAGTTTCGGTCGGGTTCCCAGAGGTGTTCCTTGTTTGCCCAACCGATTCCTCCGTATTCGCCAAGAACGGTTGCCCGCTGTCCGTCGTACAGAAACATCTCGGGTTGCGGGTAATGGTGCAAGTCAAGCATATCGCCCACGTGATAATGGTTTCCGCCACTGGCCGGGTTTACCAGACGGGACGGGTCGTACTGCTTGGTCCATTCCACAATCTCCTGCGTCTTGAATTGTCCCCACGCCTCGTTGAACGGCACCCAGACACCGATTGAGGGGTATGAACAGAGGTAATCCATGATTTCTTTCCACTCTTTGCGGAAATTGGCTTCCGATTCGGGCGAACGCAACCTCTCGGCGCCGGTGAAGTATTCGCGCATCTGCCACTCGGGGCTTCTGTCGCCGCTGGGCATATCTTGCCAAACGATGATTCCGAGGCGGTCGCAGTGCATGTACCAGCGCGCCGGTTCCACCTTCACGTGCTTACGGATCATGTTGAACCCGAAATCTTTGGTTTTCGCCACGTCATATTTCAACGCCTCGTCGGTAGGGGCCGTGTAAAGTCCGTCGGGCCACCAACCCTGGTCGAGCGGGCCGAACTGGAACAAATCTTTGTTGTTCAGTTGCAGGCGGACAATTCCTTTGTCATCGCGCCTGGTTGAATATTTGCGCATGGCTGTGTAGCTTTTCACCTTATCCAGCTGTTTCGAACCGTTGAACACGGTTACTTCCAGATCGTACAGGAACGGGTCGCCGGGCGACCACAACCGGGGATTCGCCGGCATGGACACTTCAACCGGCTGGTTATTGATGGACTGTCCCGTAGCCACGACACGGGAACCTTCCATCACTTTCACTTCAATCCTGTCGGAGGCGGTTGCCTGATTGATAAAAGCTTCAACACCTATGATGTTCTTATCGATATCCGGGGTGATTTTTACATTTTCGATGTATTTCTCCGGAACGGGTTCCAGCCATACGGTTTGCCAGATGCCGCTCACCGGGGTATACCAGATGCCGTGCGGATTGTTTACCTGTTTTCCCCGCGGCTGATACCCCTGGTCGGTTCCGTCCCATACCTTTACCGTCAGTCGGTTGGTTCCGTTTTTTAAAGCGGGAGTCACGTCAAATGAAAACGGGGTATAACCGCCGGTATGTTGCCCAACCTTAATGTCGTTCACCCAGACATCGGCTTTCCAGTCCACCGCTCCGAAGTGAAGCAGTACCCTGTTGTTTTTCCAGTTGGAAGGAACGGTGAATTCACGCCGGTACCAGAGTTCGTTCTCGCTTCCCAATCTTTTCTGCACACCCGACAAGCTCGATTCAACGGCAAACGGGACAAGTATTTTCCCATCGAAAGAAGCCGGGTTTTGTTTCCCCACCGGTAAGATGGCATAGTCCCACAAGCCATTGAGATTCTGCCATTGGGAACGCTCCATGATGGGCCGGGGATATTCCGGCAATACGTTGTTCACATCTATCTGTGATGCCCAACGGGTTTTAAGCCTGTCGCCCGCCGGTTTCCACTGAGCGGAAAGTGAGAGCGTTGCTGTAAGCAAAATGAATACGACTAATTTTGATTTCATGCTGATATTATTTTAATGAATTAATAATTTTTATTCCACGAAAATAGTCACTTTAAATCGAAAAAATGAGCGCAAATTGATCAAAAAGTGTAAATACAATCTCAAATGCGGAACTTATTGCTCAAAATCTCTCGGCAGGATCCCGAATTGTTGTTGAAAGCATTTCGAAAAATAGGAAGGAGAATTAAATCCTACCATGTAACAGATCTCATTCACCTTGTACGTTTTTTCCTTGAGCAGCTGAGCGGCTTTTTTCAAACGTTCCACCCGGATATACTCGTTGGGTGTCAGGTTGAGTACGCCTTTTATTTTTCGATAAAAACTGGCACGGCTCATGTTGAACTGCTCGGCGATATCTTCCACGATAAAGTCGGAGTTGTCCATATTTTCAAGTACGACAGCATGCAGCTTCCGGATAAATTCTTCGTCGGATTTGGTAAGGGCCACGCTGTTGGCTCCGATATAGGGATGTTTTAAAAATGTTTCACGTAATTTTTCCCGGTTTTGCAACAAGTTGGCAATCTGCGCCAACAACACTTCCAGGGAGAAAGGTTTATCGATATACGCGTCCGCACCGGTCTCAAACCCTTGTACCTTTGACTTCACGTTTACTTTTGCCGTCAGTAATATCACGGGGATATGGCTGAACTCGATATTTGATTTTACCTGTCGGATAAACTCAAAACCGTCCATCTCGGGCATCATGATGTCACAAACCACCAAGTTCACGTTAGCCTCCCGCAGAACTTCCAGGGCTTCTTTACCGTTCCTTGCCGTTAACACACGATAGTGAGGGGAGAGAAATTTCTCTTCAAAATGGAGCAATTCCGGATCATCGTCTACCAACAGGATGGTTGTATGGGATGATTTACCCGTTTCACCGGAAAATTCCGGGATTACGTCTGTTGAGTTCCCTACCGGCAGCACGAGGTGGAACCGGACAGTATCCTCCGAGTCTTCCAGGTCGAGTGTTCCTTTGTGAAGCTCAGTCAATGAACGGGATAGCGCCAGGCCAATCCCGGTACCGTTAACCGTCCGGTCCTCCTTGTCCAGGTGTACGAAAGGTTTGAAGATGGCCTGCTTGTGTTCGTCGGGGATTTTTTCTCCGTCATTGTCTGTAATCAGGTGAAACCAGCTGTCTTCATTATCCCCGGCGGCGATGTAAGCCTTAAGCCTCACAAAGCTATTGCAATACCGGATAGCATTGTTTATCAGGTTACTGATAATTTTCAGGAATGCCTCCTTATCCACCTGCACGTACATATCCTTTTCGGGGAGCTCCATATCGAAAAGCAATCCTTTCTGCTTTGCCAGGGAGGTAAAACGAAGGAACGTCTCCCGGATCAGCTCCGATACGTTTCTCGGTTCAAGGTTCAACAGGTACGCATCCGACTCGGTTTTCTGGAAATCGAGCAACTGGTTGGTCAGGCCAAGAAGCCGGTCCGTATTCTTGCTCATGATCTGCAGGGTCTCTTTTACGCCTTCTGACACCTCCTCCGTATTAATCACATAATCCAGCGGCGCCTTAATCAGGGACAGCGGGGTGCGAATTTCGTGGGCAACGTTGGTGAAGAAATCAATTTTCGAACGATACAGTTCCCGTTCTTTCTGTTGTTCGAAGATTCGCATTCTTTCTCTCTGTATTTTCTGGCTACGATAACTCAGGAAGAGAAACAAACCTGCTGTTCCGGCCATAATCAGCACCACATAAACCAAGTAGGCCCATCCACTAAGCCAGAACGGGGGACGAATATAAACAGTTAATGTCTTTAACGCTTCTTCATCACTGTTTTTCAATCCATTATACAGTTTTAACGAGAGCACGTACTTTCCTGGTTTCAGGTTAGAGTAAATGATGTCGTTATTTGATTCCGACTGGATCCATTCCTTATCAAAGCCGTCCAGTTTATAAAGTATCCGGTAATCGTTCCTGTTGGAGTAGTTCAGTACCGCGTAACTCAACCGGAAGGAATTTTTACGGTGTGGCAAGGTCAGGTTTTCCGTAAACAAGATGCTTTGTTCCAGCAGTGATTTTTCATCCTTGGGGCTTACCGGTGCATTATTGATAAAAAGTTCGGTGAACACTACCGGTACAGTGAGCTCAGGTTCTCTGAAGGTTGAGGGATTAAACCGTACGAAGCCGTCAATTGATCCGAAATAAAGCGTTCCGTCTGACGCCTTGAAACTGGACTGGTAATTGAACTGATTGGTTTTCAATCCATTTTCAACCGTATAATTTCTGAATGATTCTGTTTGAGGGTCATATTTAACAAGCCCCGAATTTGTTGAAAGCCACAAATTACCGTCCAAATCTTCCTGCAGCTGGTATACCACATCGTTAGGTAGTCCTTTTGAACTATTGATTGGTATAAATTCCTCGTTTCTCCTATCGAAAAGATAAAATCCTCCGCCTTCCGTAGCCACCCACAGTTGTTTCTGACTGTCCTCAAATACACTTGTTATTTTATTATACAGCGTGTTTCCACTATCGGCAAGATGATGTAAAAAAACCTTCCAGTCGCCTGTGGCCGGATCATGCCGGTAAAGCCCCTTGGTAAAAGTGGCTACCCATATTTTCCCATCTGTATCTTCAAAAATATCCTGAACATATATCCCTTGGAACGCGTCGAT
>JBGZJM010000206.1:0-5672 GCA_041848845.1 Petrimonas sp.
ATTATCAACTCGGTGATATTGACGGTGGGCAGCGTGATGATTTTGATGAATGCCCTTCCCCGGCTGTTCCACCCGCAGCAACCCGATGTGGAGGGAATGCTGCTGCTTGCTGTTTTGGGTGTTATGGTGAACGGCGCGGCAGTGCTGAAGCTGCGTAAAGGACGCTCGTTGAACGAAAAAGTGGTTTCGTTGCACCTGCTTGAAGATGTGTTGGGATGGTTGGCCGTCCTTCTGGGTGCCGGCGTCATGTATTTTGTGGATGCATCGTTTATCGATCCGCTGCTTTCCATTGCCATATCGGTGTTCATTCTTTTCAACGTGTACCGGAATATTCGTCAGGGCTTGCGGATTATTTTGCAAGGGAGCCCCGAAAGTGTTAATGTGGATGAAATTGAAAAAGCACTCCTGACGATCGGAAATATTGAAAGCATTCATGACCTGCACCTTTGGTCCATAGACGGTGAATATAATGTTTTAACCCTCCATGTGATGCTTTCGGAATTTCTGCCAGTCGGGGAGTTGCACAGCATGAAAACCGATATCCGGAGAAAGTTGCTTTCGTTGGGCATTCAGCACTCTACCATAGAATTTGAGTTTTTGGGAGAGCTATGTGAAGTTGATTGTGATATTTGATGTCTTAACTGATGTCAATGGTATGTGAATTTTATTTCATTGTTCATAGAAACAGGATATCCTTTACCGTTGTACTCATAATGATTTTCCTTAACCTGCACTTTCTCAATGAAATTATCCACTTCGAAATGAATTGTGTATGTTTCTTTGATAATATTATTCGGATTGGTATTTTCGCCGGGAAGCATTAATGAACTAAAAGCGCGATAAGGATTGTTTTTGTCGTCAAATTCGTATATCGTGGTTGTATCGAGCATCTTTTCCCCTTCGGATGATACGGAATAGTGAAGCCGTTTAACCATATTGCCTTTCGAATCGTAAAAGAAATCGATGTATCCCGATTCTCTTCCGTCAGGCTCGTGGAATGTTTGCCGGGCTATCCGGTTGTTGTCGTCGTAACCGTATGTGCTATAACCATACAACATCGTCGATTTAATCAGCTTGTCGCCTTCATAAAAATATTCCAGGGTCGCCTCTTTCTCCGTATTTTGCGGGTTGACCCATTCGGTGCGTTTCTGCGCTTCTTCAACGACGTAAGAACTGCTGCTGAAAATCCGGTTATCGAAATAGAGATCGCAAGAAACTAATCTGTTGTTACCGTAATTGTATTTCGTATAAGACCATTTATTCTTCTGTTCTGCAATTTGTTTCGCATCGTTATAGGTATAAGCATAAAATAAATTATCGCCTATATATACTTCTTTCAATAAAGTGCCATCCGTGAGCGGAGTGAAAACAGGGTCTTTTTCGCAAGATAAGAGCAAAACGGCCAGCAGTAGCAATGTGGTTTTGATCAGTGTTTTCATCTTTCTGAACGGGGTGAGTTTAAATAGTTTTTTCTATAAGCTTTGATGGGCTTGTACTGTTCTTCACTTCACTTGTCATATAAAATACCAGCGAACTTCCGTCCATTATGTCCTTATACGCAATTGTCCTCTTGTCGTACGGTTTTCCGTTGAGTTCCACTTTCTCGACATAAAGGTTTTCTTTCGACAGGTTTCTGGCTTCCATTGTAAACCGTTTGCCGTTGCCTATGTCAATGCTTGCCGAGGTAACCTGCGGAGCGCCCAGCACAAACTCGCCGCTTACGGGGTTTACCGGATAAAAACCCATTGCCGAGAACATGTACCAGGCCGACATTTGC
This sequence comes from Petrimonas sp., assembly GCA_041848845.1. Classification (GTDB taxonomy): domain Bacteria; phylum Bacteroidota; class Bacteroidia; order Bacteroidales; family Dysgonomonadaceae; genus Petrimonas. Next base: position 1,778 of record JBGZJM010000206.1, read on the forward strand.
CCGCAATCGTCGTTCCCGATCAGCCCGTCGGGTTTGTTCTTGTAAAAGTCGGTGCAGATCTGTCGTACGAGACGTTGCGTTTCTCCGGGACGGTCGAGGTAAGAATAAATGTAGGCCACGTGGTGGCTCGGCTCGTTTCCGTGTGCGTATTGTCCGATAAGCCCCGTCACGTCCGATAGCGTACCGGTCGATTTCTGCTCGGTGTTGAACAGGTAGTCCAGCACTTCACCCGCTTTTTCCTTTCCGCCCATCCCTTCAATCAATCCCGGAATGTCTTGCATCACATGCCAGGTGTACTGGAGGGCGTTTCCTTCGGTGTAATGCCCTCCGATATTCGAATCCGCGTGCGCCAGGGCATACGGATCGAAAGGCGTAAGCCATTCCCCTTTTGAATCTTTCGGGCGCATGGATTGGGTCGCCTTGTCGTAGTGGTTCTTGTAATAATCGGCCCGTTTCCTGAAAAAGGCGGCGTCCTCCGTTTTGCCCAGCTTTTCGGCAAAAACAGCCATGCAATAGTCGTCGAATCCGCATTCGAGTGTACGGGAAACCGATTCTACCTCGATCAGATCATACGGATAATACCCGAATTTGTCGTATATCTCCCAATCGGACTTAGGGTGTTTACTTTCGGTAATGGATTTTTTGATTTCGTTGTAGGCCCGTTCGGCATCGAATCCCGTAAACCCTTTCAGGTAAGCATCCACAATCATCGGAACCGAGTGGTTCCCGATCATGGTATAAGTTTCCTGTCCCCACAACGACCAGATGGGCAGATGTCCCTGTTGCTCGCTGTAATCGAGCATCGAGTTCACGAAATCGGGTATAAGTTCAGGGGTGAGGATGGTGTACATGGGAAAGGCAGCCCGGAAAATATCCCACTGCGACCACGTGGAATAGTATTTCCCGTTGGGCGATCGCGACACTTTACGGCTCGGACCCGTATATTTCCCATCCGCATCGGCAATATTGTTGGGTTGAATATACAGGTGATACATCGATGTGTAGAAGTTCACTTTCTCGTCTTCCGAACCCTCTATCTTTACTTTTGCCAGGTAGCTGTTCCATCCTTTTTTCGCATCCTGCAGCACCGACTCGAAATTCCAGCCCGGAACTTCGGCTGCCAGGTTGGCTTTTGCTCCTTCCACGCTTGCCGACGACATCCCAATCTTCATCTTCAGCGTATCGGTATCCTGCATGCCGAACGTAAGCACGTGGCGCGACGATTTTTCAAGCGGGCTGCGCTTTGCCAGTTCTTCTTTGCTGATAATGGGTTTGTCAAATTCGATAACGAAATAATAAATCCGCTCCACCCATTCCGTCCGTCTCGTGAAACCCGAAATTATCCGGTCACTTTCGAAGTTTACCTCATTATCGAGCACGTGTGTGTGAAAACGGGCGTCCTGCCACACCAGTCCGCTTTGAAAATCGACTAAGAGATTGGCCGCTTTCCCTTTGGAAAAAGCATATTTGTGAAAAGCCACGTGCGGAGAGACGGTGATTTCCACGCCCACATTGTTGTCGGCAAGTTGCACGGTGTAATATCCGGGCGATGCCTTTTCGGTAGCTTTGTCGAAACGGCTGTCAAAACTATCCCGCTTTTCTCCCGAAAACGGCTGTATCAGCAAATCACCCAGATCCACGCATCCGGTTCCGTTCAACCGGTTTTGTGTAAATCCCTGAATCAACGAGTCTTCGTAGAAGTATCCCGAGCAGTATGCCCACGAAAAATTGCCGGTTTGCGGCCCGGCCTGGATCATCCCCAGGGGATAGGTTGCCCCCGGAAACGTATGGCCGGTAAATGCGGTACCGATAAATGGGTTCACGTACTTGGTGTAATCGGTTTCATCGGTCTTTATGCCTTTTTTTTGCTGTGTACAGGCAACAGCCAGCACGGCTGCCGTCACACAAAAAAGAATTTTTTTCATTGCTTTGTTGTTCTTTATTTCAGTTCATTTCTTCGCCCTCATGGCTTCCCGGACAAAATAAGTGATCAGTGCGGTAAAAGCGATCAAGGCTGTAATCTGAGCTCCTGTGCCGTGGGGGTCTTCCCAAACGTGTAAATTAAGTGCATCCCCGTTACCCGTGACGAAGATGACCAGTGCGCCGATAACGCCGAACAGTGCGGCACCCGCTATAAAACCCGATGCAATGAGTATCGCGCGCTGGTGCCGGGCATTGTTGAGCGCCGGATCTTTGGATCGTTTGCTGATCCAGTGGTTGAGTAATCCTCCCACGACAAGCGGCGTGTTCAGCGGCAGCGGGATAAACATCCCGAGGGCAAACGCCAACGGCGATATGTTCAGCCAGTTGATGAGAATGGAAATGACCGCGCCGATTCCCAGCAACATCCAGCTGACCCCTGAACCGGACATCAGGGGTTCGATAATGGCCGCCATGGCGTTGGCCTGCGGTGCCACCATCGGGTTGGTGTGCGTTTCGGTCGCGACAAATCCGTACGCCTCGTTCAGAATAAATATGACGGCTCCGACGGTAGCGGCGGAGACCAGCGTTCCCAGAAACTTGAACGATTCCTGTTTGGCAGGAGTTGTGCCTATCCAGTACCCTATTTTCAGGTCGGTAACAAAACCGCCAGCCATCGAAAGGGCGGTACAGACAATACCCCCGATAATCAGCCCGCTGACCATTCCCTGCCAGCCTTTCAATCCCACGGCAACAAGGATTACCGAGGAAAGGATCAGGGTCATCAGGGTCATTCCCGAAACGGGATTGGTACCTACAATGGCAATGGCGTTAGCGGCAACCGTGGTGAACAGGAACGAGATGACGGTTACGGTAAGTAACGCCACAATAGCTTGAACAAGAGTTATTTTAACACCGGTGAGCAGGAATATGAAGACGGCGACAAGTGTTAAAAACAAGAACAACATGACAAACGACATTTTCAGGTCGCGTTGCGTGCGTTCCCCTTTAAGTTCCGTGGTGTGTGCTTTTCCTTTTTTACTGCCCACGGCCAGTTTAAAAGCGTTTCCGATAACTCCCGACGATTTGATAATTCCGATAATACCCGCCATGGCAATGGCGCCAATACCTATCGGACGCACGTAGGCGGCAAAAATCTCCTCGGCAGACATTGCCGCGAACGGGTTCATTCCGCCGCTTGCCGCCGCCAGGGCTCCGATCTCGTTTACCAGGGGAATGAATACCAACCAGGAAAGCAAAGACCCGACCGTGATGATAAGGGCGTAACGCAATCCTACCAGATAGCCGAAACTGAAAATAAGGGCGCTGACATTGAACTTCAGTACCATTTTGAACTTTTCGGCCAGCAGGGCCCCGGCAGGAATGATACGTGTGGATATCTCTTCGCTCCACAAACGAAAGGCCGAAAAGCAGAAATCGAACAACCCTCCGATCAATCCGCTTGTCACCAGCAGTTTGGCCTGGCTGCCTCCTTTTTCGCCCGTCATCAAGATTTCGGTTGTTGCCGTAGCCTCCGGAAACGGCAACTTGCCGTGCATCTCTTTTACAAAGTATTTTCGGAAAGGAATAAGAAACAGTATTCCCAGGAATCCGCCGAAGAGCGACGAAAAGAAAATCTGCCAGAAGTCCACCTGGATTTCAGGATACTTGGCTTGCAGGATGTAGAGTCCCGGAATGGTAAAAACGGCCCCGGCGACGATCACTCCCGATGATGCCCCGATGGACTGGATAATTACGTTTTGCCCCAGCGCGTTCTTTTTTCGCAAGGCTGCCGACGCGCCCACGGCTATGATGGAAATGGGAATGGCGGCTTCAAAAACCTGGCCGATCTTCAATCCGGAATAGGCGGCCGCCGCCGAAAAAATTACGGCCATCAATAATCCCATTCCAACAGACCAGGGGGTTATTTCTTGGATGGTCCTCTCCGCAGGTAATACCGGTTTATTCCCCTCAC
>JBGZJM010000207.1:0-3032 GCA_041848845.1 Petrimonas sp.
ATCGTTGCCGATGTTTTCCGAGATCAGCGTGACAACATCTTCATGACCCGGGTAACTTTGGCCGATTATTTGGGGCTTATAAACCTGCCATACTCCAACGTGGGAAAGATGCACAGTTACGGGAAACATCACCGGAGTAAGCATACGTACCGAATTCCAAAGTGAGTTGGTATTTTCCATTCCGGGCAGAGTATGCTTTATAATGCTGCCTTCGGTGCCAAAGTAGAGTTTGGTTTTTGGCGTGAGATTCATGTCAATGTTGGTACGGTACGTTATCTGATTGTAGTTGACCGGTTTTCTGAATTTTACGTCGGCTTGGTTGTATGCTGCGTTTTCAAACTTGGCTCCCAAGGATACAAAATATTGGGCCACATCTCCTCCTCCTTGGGCGCTCATGTAATACCTGTGTTGCAACGAGGTTTTTTTCATAATTTCGTCCATCCAATTCACATCGGGGTATAAGTCGGGGTCGAGTCCGGATTTAATCACATCCAAATCCAGGCGTGTGTATATATCGTTTTCGCCGGATAAAGCCCTGGCTTCGTTGGCCAGCTTGGCATAATCGTAAGCACCCAGGTATTCGGGAAGGCGTTTCAATTGATTCACCTGCAATGTGCCGCGCGCTTGAATTTTTAACTTGCCCGAATGTCCTCTTTTGGTGGTTACAATAACTACCCCGTTGGCGCCACGCACCCCGTAAACGGCTGTTGCTGCCGCGTCCTTCAGGATTTGGAACGATTGAACGTCGTCGGGATCGACATCCTGTAGCCGTCCCTCCAATCCGTCGATGAGAACCAACGCGCCCGAGTTGGCGCCGAAAGTGCCGATACCGCGAATCCAAAAATTGGAGATGTTTTTTCCGGGTTCTCCGGAAACCATGCTGGTCATAATACCGGCCACGCGCCCTCCCAGCATATTGTTAAGTGAGGTAGCAGGAGTTTTCAGTTCATCTACGTCGACGGAAGTAATGGCTCCCACAATAGATACTTTTTTCTGTGCGGTAAGTCCTGTAACAACAACTTCGTCAAGCAATTGAGTATCTTCCTTCAGGTCGACCCTTATATCCGACTCGGATTGCGTTACTAATCTTTCCACAGTAGCCATTCCAATCATCTGAAAAACAATGATTTCATTGCGTGCGGCTCTTATAGTGAATTTCCCGTTGGCATTGGTAGTGGTTCCAACGCCGGGAGCATTTTTTATAAATATGGAAACCCCCGGAAGTGGGTCGTTTAACACGGCATCATATACGGTTCCGGATACTTCCAGGTTTCTTTCCTGTCCAAAAGCCATCATGACACACAGACTCATCAAAACAGAGATGATGTTTGCTATTTTTTTCATAGGATACTATTTGTGTTTAATTATTCAATGGATAATTTACGGATCACATGATTCCTTGAGTCGGCCACATAAATGACCGATCCATCGGCATTTACCGCTACTCCGGTAGGGTTGGCAAACTTGGCAAATTCCGGACCTCCGTCCTGAAATCCTCTGTTTCCGGGAAGGCCGATAGCCGTATTAACCGTTGCCTGTCCTTTAGGTACGGTTGTGTCTATTACACGAATGCAATGGTTGTTATTATCGGCGATATAGAGTTTCCCGTCGGCAGTAAAAGCCATTTGTTTCGGGGCAAAAAACTTGGCATTTTCGAGCAGTCCGTCTTCCCAACCCCGTCCGTTCACAGGACCTTCTGTAAAAGCTTTTCCGGCATAAGGCTCTCCTTTGTAAGTGGTTTTGTCTTTGTCGCCAAGCGCCGATATGTCCACGCGTCCAATCATGTTGTAATCTTCCATGGAGAAATAAAGCATATTGGGTTCAAGCGGCGAAAAGATGCAGTAAGTATTACTTCCGTTTCCGCTACCGTGAGCGTTAGGCACATCAGGCACCACTTTGTCGAGCAGCACTTCTACGTTTCGGGTGGTTGGGTTGAAGCGTATAAGTTGTCCTCTCCACATTACAGTATAGACCATGTGATCCAGTTTGTTGACCACAAACGAATATTTCCAGTTGTTCTCGAGCACACTCTTGCTTTCTTCATCCAGAATGAGTGATCGGTGGCGGGGAGCGTAGCTCAGACTCTTCAGCATTTGGTAGTAATACAGGCCTGCATCTTCCGGTACGTATACCGCCTCGTTGCCGGGTTCATCAGAGAAGGCGGGAGCATTGGAGTAATTGGCGTTATATGTCATCACAATCGCAGCTTGGGCTTTTTGATCGGCTATAATGAGGTTGGAACTCACACCTTCGTTCCGGTCGTTTCGGGCACCCTGTATTGAGCCCTGTCCCTGAGCACTCCAGGAGCGTTCCACGATAAAAATATTGTCTTCGTCGTCCAAGCAAATGGCAAACGGTGCGGAAAGCGTGGTATTGACAAAGTCCCCAGCTATGGTGGGTACATTATTGTTGTCGGTTTCAGGTTTTCCCAACACAGTGCTTACAGATGTTTGTGTTTTGTAGAAAAAGTTGTAAGCGGCTTTTCCGGAAAAGACTTTTCCATCCTTTGCACTACGCTCCACAATTATCTCCATCTTGCGTAAATAAGTAAGCTTAGGCACAAAGGCGTAAATTTTATTTCCGTTCGACCCTACAAGTCCAGCTCTATGTTTCACTCCAAGTGTGTCCATAAAAAAGACTTTCATGCCTGCAGTATCCGAACCGAAATTTTCGCCTTCAATAATTATCGGGGTGGCAATACCACCCGAATCGGGATAAAATCCCGTTACCTTAATCTCCTTCGACGGGTCGAAAGGTAGAAAATTCGCCGATTTATCTTCTCTACAGGATAAAATTATACCTGCAAAGAGAAAAAACGGCAAACCGAAAGAAATGATTTTTTTCATCTTGATTTGTTGTTTTTAATAAATTGGTGTTAAACTGTTATGGATTAAATGAAAGTATTGGAATGAAATAATTTCCTTATGGATGATCAAAAATAAATAGGTTAATGGTTGAAAACCGGAGATACAGGATGGGGGGATCTTTTCCTTCTTTTTGGTATACAGATATTTTCTCCTGAAGAACAGAAC
>JBGZJM010000208.1:0-4343 GCA_041848845.1 Petrimonas sp.
ATATTTTCTATGTCGTCGGCCTTTGATTTTTTATAACCCGGATTGTCGCGTTTGAGCTGAAATTCTTTGGCTTTCAGGAAGTCACAAGGGTCGAGCTCGTATGATATGGAAAGGGGAACAATGTGTAAGTCGATGAGTGCACCTGCCGGATCGCTGTTATCGTGCAAAGCAAACATTTTAAGCAGGCTCACCTGGGTTTTATCATTAGAATCTTTTGCTCTTCCTTCGCGTTGCGCAATCCATGCCGATTCCCCCCTGCGGTTTACAGTATCGTAAATATACTCCGAAAGATGTTTGGAGACTTCCAACATCTGGCGCACCGAGACACCCCGTTTCACGATAAAACTCTTGTTAAGCCTTACCAAATCGGTAATCCAGTCGTATATCAGCAAATTATCTCCGATGGCGATTTCGGAGGTATCTATTCCTTTATCGAAAAAGAGGATATTGAGGAAAGCGGCGTCCAGTACAATATCGCGGTGGTTGGAAATGTAAACGTGGCTTGAGCCGTCTTTGAGTTCCTCAAATCCTATGCCGGTAAGTTCAGAAGTGGTTTTGGCAATAAGCTGTTTCATGAAAGGATAAATGATGGTCCGCTGAAAATCGTTAATCGATTTGCAGGCGAGCATGGCTCCACTAAGCATTTCCCACGTTACCGGCTTAATCAGGGGTTCGGCCGCCCTGCGAAAGTAGGGATCGTTGACAAGGGAACGAATAACTGAAGGGACTTCGCCGTCGTACAAAGGGCGGATATCATCGAAATTCTGCTTGTTGTCTGTTTCCATAATCTGTTCGGTGATTTTTCTGTGCTTACTTTTTTAACCGGCTGTATTCGTACTCGATGATATCGGTCATCACGTCAGAAATGTCGAGTCCGGCGGCGCGTACCTGTTGAGGAATAAAGCTGGTTCCGGTCATTCCGGGTGTAGTATTTACTTCGAGCAGAACGGGAATACCGCCGGAAATGATGTAATCTGCCCGGATGATACCTTTTGCCCCGATAAGGCGATAGATCCGTTCGGTCTGTTCCTGAACTTGTGCTGTCGTGTCGTCCGGGATCCGCGCCGGAGTAATTTCTTCAACTTCCCCTTTGTATTTGGCATTATAATCGAAAAACTCATTCCGGGTAACCACTTCGGTGAGGGGCAAGTGCTGAAAGCCCTTTCCTGCCCGGTAGCATCCGCAGGTCACCTCCGTTCCTGCAATAAAACTCTCGACCATCACTTCGGGAGCTTCATCAAAAGCCGCTTCTATGGCTTGTTGCAGGAGCGAAGCCTCTTTTACCTTGGTCGTCGCAAAGCTGGATCCGCCGATATTGGGTTTTACGAATAACGGGAGGCCCAGTTGACGGACGATCGATCCGGTATCGTACGATTCCCCGGAACGAAGTATCACCGACTCGGCCACGTTGAACCCGAAGCTCTTCAGGAAGTGGTTGCAGGCGAATTTGCTGAAAGTCAGTGCGGATGCCAGCACTCCACAGTTGGAATAGGGAATGTCGAGCATATCGAGATAACCCTGTAGAACACCGTCTTCCCCCGGGGTGCCGTGAATGGTGATGTAGGCAAAGTCAAACGCTGTTTTCGTTCCGTTTGCCGTGAAGCTGAAATCGTTCTTGTCGATGGGAAAAGTTTTGTTTCCGCATTCCGCTTCCCAGGCTTCTTTGTCGATTTTCACCTTGTAAAGGTTATACCTTTCTTTATCAATAAAAGAGTAAATGCCTGCGGCGCTTTTTTCCGAAACAACAATTTCGGATGAATATCCGCCCCAAACGATGGCAATGTTCTTTTTCATATTTTATGCATTTATACCTGTTGTTCTCCCGTTTCCCTTGCAGCCGTGTATGTACGCCAACGGCCAATAACCTCCTGCATATCCTGCGGCAGTTTGCTCTCGAAGAATATCTCCCTCCCGGTACGGGGGTGGACGAATCCGAGCGTTTGTGCGTGCAGGCATTGTCGCGGACAGACGGCAAAACAATTGTACACAAACTGTTTGTATTTTGCAAAATGTGTTCCGCGCAGTACTTCGTTTCCCCCGTAACGTTCGTCGTTGAACAGTGGGTGTCCGATATGTTTCATGTGCACGCGTATCTGATGCGTGCGGCCTGTTTCCAGCTCGCATTGAACAAGCGTCACGTAACCGAATCGTTCCAGCACCTTGTAATGCGTGACGGCGGGCTTTCCTTGTTCGCCATCGGCGAAGACGCACATCTGCATCCGGTCTTTCGGGTCGCGGCCGATATTCCCGGCAACGGTGCCTTCATCGCCGGCGACGTTTCCCCACACCAGTGCCGTATATCTCCTTTGGGTGGTTTTGTGGAAAAATTGTGCGGAAAGGTGTGTTTTGGCATCGGGTGTTTTGGCGATAAGCAACAGGCCCGAGGTATCCTTGTCGATACGGTGGACCAGTCCCAGGCGAGGGTCGGTCATGTCCATGCCGTGTTCGTACTTCAAATGAAACGCTATCGCGTTAACCAGCGTGCCGGTATAGTTGCCGTGTCCCGGGTGCACCACCATGCCGGGGGGCTTGTTGATAACCATGAGGTCGTTATCTTCGTAAACGATGTTGAGCGGAATATCTTCCGGAAGTATCTCCAGCTCCCTTCGCGGGCGATCCATCACAACCGTGACGACGTCCAGCGGCTTAACCCTGTAGCTCGATTTCACGGCAATCCCGTTCACCAGGATGCATTGAGCATCGGCGGCCTGCTGGATCCGGTTTCGTGAAATCCCTTCGATGCGGTCCGATAAGAATTTGTCGATCCGCAGTAAACTTTGTCCTTTGTCGGCCACAAACCGGAAATGTTCGAATTTCTCCTCCGGCGGGGAAATGCCGGTCAACTCGTCCTCATCTTCCGGAAAATCCTGAATGTCGTATAGCTCCTCCTCTTTCACCTGTGCATGTTTTTAGCTCTTCGCGACTTGCCGCGCCTCTTTTAAAAGAACGATTCATCCATGTTGGACGGTTGAACGGGTGTGTTTCGTGAAGAATCGGGAGCCGCTCCGGTGGCTCCGGGAGAAACCACGATTTCCCTGTTTATGCTTGACGAATCTTTTGATATTCCGCTTCCTACCACCAATTTCAAAGGTGATCCGGCGGGAATTTGTTCGTCGGGCATCAGCTTTTTTCCCCGGTATTCAACCGAAATGACCAATCCGCTGTATTGGGCGGGGATTTCTTCTACGGCAATCTGCGTGAACCCGATGGAGTTGAGCAGCGCGATAGCCTGTCGTGCCGAGAAGTCCACCAGTCCCGGAACGGAAACCTGTTGCGGGTTGCGGGCGTAAATGGTGACGTATATATCCCGGCCTTCCTTTACCTTGTTGTTTGGCTTGGGCGTTTGATCGATAATCGAACCGGGAACGGCGTCCTTTTTGTAGATAGAATCAACAACCTGAATATTCAACCCCTTGGATTTCAGAATGGCTTTGGCTTCCTCTTCCTGAAACCCCTGCAGCTGGGGTACCACCACGTTTTGTCCGTGACGGGTGTATACATTCAGAAAAAACAGGGTGAGGACGAACAGCAGAACAGCTACAACGCCAATGGCCACGACGTTGAGGAGAATGTTGTTTCCCGGAAATGGAAATTTTTTATTAGTCGGTTTTGTGCTCATACCGTTGAATATGATGTTGAGATTTCACTGCAAAAGTACAAAAAAAATGGTTGCCTTTGTTTTTTCCGGACAAAGAGTTTGGAGTATATGCGGAACACAACAAAAAAGCAGGAATATGCATCACATATTCCTGCTTCCAATAAAAGACCTTCTCCGGATTAACCGGATACGGTCAGTCTTGCTCTTCCTTTGGCGCGACGGGAAGCCAGTACTTTTCTTCCGTTCTTGGTCGCCATTCTCGAAAGGAACCCGTGTTTGTTTTTTCTCTTTCTGTTTGAGGGTTGGAATGTTCTTTTCATTTTATTCTGATGTTTTATTTGTTGCTGAAATATCGGGGCTGCAAAATTAGAAATTATTTTTCAAATAACCAATTTATCGGGTTTAAAATTCTGTAGGATCCTGTTTTTTCTAAGTAAGGCGTAAAAATCAACGGTAAGACAGGTCTATGCCGGTTCCTCTGCGATAGTCCATAGGCGTGATGCCGTACATCTTCTTGAAGGCACTGTAGAAATTGGCCGTATGCTCGAAACCGCAGCGGTCGGCGATGTCCTCGATCGTCAGTCCGGGTTTGCTTTCCAGCAGGTTTCGTGCCCGCTGCATCTTGATCTTCAGCATGTAGGTGGCGGGGGGGGCGCCTGTGATGGCCACGAGTTTCCGGTGGAGCTGGCTGGGACTCATGCAGAGTTTCTCGGCCAGCGTGTTCACATCCAACCGCCGTTTGTCC
>JBGZJM010000209.1:0-11410 GCA_041848845.1 Petrimonas sp.
AAAGAGGTGATGGATAGCCGGGAGATTCCGGTTTATCGGAACATGGTTTTCCTCGATAAACTGGAGGAGTACGAAGACAACCGGATAAAAGTAAAAGCATTCGGATCCACCGATACCGGAGGGTCGTTTGTGGTCAATGTCTTGGGGAAGCGCTTTTTTCATGCCGGAGATCTCAACAACTGGCACTGGAACGAAGAAGTTCCCCTGCTTGAGTCCATGGGTTATGAAAATAGTTATCTTTGTCAGTTGGAGCTGCTGGCGGAAAATGTAGATCAGCTTTATTTGGTGATGTTTCCCGTTGATCCCCGGCTGGGAAGGGATTACATGCGCGGAGCGGAACAGTTGGTCAACAGGATTTCCATCGATTATTTTCTGCCCATGCATTTTGGCGAAAAATACGAAAAAGCCAACGCATTCAGCCGGTATGCCCGATTGCAGAACTGCACCTATCTCAACGTGTATAAAAAGGGACAATCGTTTGAATTATAGACCGCTTCGTTATTGGATACCGGAGGTCTATCGGTCTGAAATCCAATAGGCTAAATAATCTAAAAAATATGGAAATTAAAAGCAGATTTGATCATTACAATATCAATGTGTTTGATCTTCAAAGGAGTATCGAGTTTTACGATAAGGCCCTGGGGTTGAAAGAAGTCCGAAGAAAAGAAGCTCCGGACGGATCGTTTGTCCTGGTTTATCTGGGCGACGGCGAGACCGGTTTTACCCTTGAACTGACCTGGCTCCGGGATTGGGACAGGCCCTACAACATGGGTGACAACGAGCAGCACCTGTGTGTGCGGGTGGCGGGAGATTACGACCGGGTAAGAGCTTATCACAAGGAAATGGGGTGTGTCTGTTACGAAAATGAATCCATGGGATTGTATTTTATCGTCGATCCGGACGGTTATTGGATTGAGATCCTCTAAACATTTGCCCGGTTCGGGTGTTTATCTCTCACGTAAAACAATTTATAATGGATTATTTCAATTATCACCGCCGTCCAACCATCGATGTGCGTATCGGAAACATCTCCATGGGCGGGAACCATCCGGTTGTCGTGCAGACAATGACCAATACCAACACGCTCGACACCGAAGGCAGTGTTGCCCAATGCGAAAGGATTATCGCCGCGGGTGCCGACCTGATCCGGTTAACCACGCAAGGTGTTCGCGAAGCGGAAAACTTACGACACATTCATCGGCAATTAACGGAAAAAGGATACAGTACGCCGCTATCGGCCGACATTCACTTCAACCCGCGTGCCGCGCACGTGGCGGCTACCGTTGCCGAAAAAGTACGTATCAATCCGGGAAACTTCGTCGACAAGCAAAAAACGTTTGCCGTAGTGGAATATACCGATGAGGAGTACGCACGGGAATTGGAAAAGATCCGTTCCAAGGTAATTCCTTTCCTGCAGATCTGTAAAGAACACGGTACGGCAGTGCGTGTAGGCGTCAATCACGGTTCTCTGTCGGACCGGATCATGACCCGTTTTGGGGATACTCCCGAAGGAATGGTAGAGTCCTGCATGGAGTACCTGCGTATCGCTCTGGACGAAGGTTTCACCGATATTGTCATATCGATGAAAGCGTCCAACACATTGCTGATGACCAAAGCCGTTCGTTTGTTGGTGGACAGGATGGATAAGGAAGATATCCATTTCCCGTTACACCTGGGTGTAACCGAAGCGGGTGACGGCGAAGACGGGAGAATGAAATCGGCCGTAGGTATCGGTGCGTTACTCTCCGACGGCCTGGGCGATACCGTCCGGGTGTCGCTGAGCGAAGAGCCCGAAGCGGAGCTCCCCGTAGCCCGAAAAATTGTAGACTATGTGACGAAAAGAGAAGGGCATGAACCCATACAGGGTGAACTCCATCCCGGATTCTCCCCTTTCTCTACGGACAAAAGGGAAACGCGTGCCGTGAGAAATATCGGCGGAGGATTTGTTCCGGTGGTTATCTCCGACAGAAGCGCAATAGCCGACATGTCGATCAATCCGCATTTCATTCCCGATTACATATACGTGGGTGACAACGTTCCCGGTAACTTTCCCAGAGGGATGAAGTCAATAGTGGATTTCCCGAACTGGGAAGACAGGATCGATAATTTTCCGATGTTTACGGCCGGAAATATTTCGGATATCAGGGAGTGTCAGGCGGCTGTCAAGTTCCTGCAACTTTCCTATCCACAACTGACGGATGAAGTTTTATCCGTGCTGAAAAACACCGAGGAGGTGGTTGTTATACTTCGAACCGACCACGTGAACGGAGTGGGAGAGCAACGGGCATTCTTTCATAAATTGCTGAACGGGCACTGCGATGTTCCGGTAGTGCTGCAGCGCAATTATTCGGAAGACGTGGCGGAGGATATCCAGATTAAGGGGGGAATTGATTTTGGTACTGTTCTGTTGGATGGTTTCGGTAACGGGATCATGATCTCCAATGCGGGCAGAATCGATATCGCCGAACTCGATTCCTATGCCTTTGGCATTCTTCAGGCTGCCCGTGTACGCACCAGCAAAACGGAATTCATCTCCTGTCCCGGCTGCGGGCGTACGCTTTTCGACTTGCGGACGACCGTGGCGCGGGTAAAGAAACACTTCTCGCACCTGCGGCACCTGAAGATCGGGGTGATGGGTTGCATTGTGAATGGCCCGGGTGAGATGGCCGACGCCGATTACGGTTACGTGGGGGCGGAACACGGTAAAATATCGCTCTACAGGAAGAAGGAACTGGTGGAAAAAAATATTCCCCAGGAGGAAGCCGTAGAACACCTTATCCGGTTGATCAAGGATAACGGGGACTGGATAGAGCCGTAAGGGGCCCCTTTATGCCAATGCTATGTGTACCGGTGTGGGATTAGCCAGGTTGTCGCTAACCGGACAGCGCGCTTCAACCGTTTGTATCCATTTCTGTAATGTAGTTTTATCGGCATCGGTGTCGGGCTTGATTTCTACATGTATCGATTTATAACCCGCACGATTTTCGGTCTCTTTTCCAAACAATTTCTCCGGATTCAATGCTCCCGATATCTTTATTTCCACCCCCCTGAGTTTTATATTCATTTCCCGGGCCACAATATGGCACATGACGTTAAGGCAGCCGGACAAAGCGGCCAGCACGTACTCAACCGGGTTTGGCCCATCGTTCGTTCCCCCCAGACCGGTAGGTTCGTCTATAATCATCTTGAAAGTTCTCGCTTTCACCACTGTTTTTGTGGGATTTTCGCTGTGCGCTTTTACGCGGAATGTTAATTCGTCCATTTTTTCCTGTTTTGAAGAGTGATTTTAATTTTTTGCTTTATGCATTTTTTGCGGTGTAAAAATAGGAATAATAAGTATAAAAAAGCATTAATCTTTTCGAATAAATATTTTTCTTTTATTCCGGTCAGTTTAATGCGTTCCGGTTTGGTAATTTGCAAAAAAAGTAGTAATATTGCACCCGCTTTCGACGCAAGAACTGTCGAAAAGGTCCCATAGCTCAGTTGGTTAGAGCACCTGACTCATAATCAGGGAGTCCTTGGTTCAAGCCCAAGTGGGACCACAGCCCTCGAAATTTCCTCCGGAACGTCCAGTACGTGCCGGAGGTTTTCATTTTATGTCAACGAAACAGGAAAAAAAGAATGTGTATATTTACCGTTAAAATTAAGAAAGGTTTGACATGATTATTGCGGTTGAAGATTATATTCCCTTTGCCATTGAACCCCTTCGCATGCGGCATAACGACAGGCACCGGCTCCTTCTTTGGAGGTACGCGAAGGGCAGTTGTTAGGGGAAGCCATTGATTATCCCGAAGAAAACCGGCAGGCCCCTTGAGCGATAGAAGCTCCATACAAGATTATCGCTTTTTCCGAAGAGGCCGGTATACTGGACAACCGGGAACCCTGCATCCGCGGGATTATACCATATAATCAGTCATTAACGATGCAGTACAAATGAAATACACCTTGCATCTTTTTTCACCTCAAACACTCCTCCCGGCATGTCTTTGACGCCGGCACTTTCCGCTTTGGCATGAAAATATGCCGGAATGCGTATCTTGGCGGGCAAAGGCTGTTCCGACGTCAGTTTTAACCGGCAACATTTATCATCGATCATCGTGATATCGAGATTCACCTTTCCGGTCAATGTATATAAATTGGACACCTTTGTGTTCCGGTTTTTAGATAGATATTCAAAAGGGACACAACCCAACAATGTCACCATTTCCGGCGTTTCAAAATAAAGCGCATTCAACAGCATGTCGATAACGCCGCCATTTCCGCTCCCGTTCGGTTGCCAGGGGGCAAAAGCCGGATCTCTTTTGGAAAAACGTTCCAGCGTCTGGTGGGTGTCTTGCGACATGCCGTACCTCAAACAGGTTTGCAACGTCATAAAAGCCTTCTTCCATTCTCCCAACATCAAATAAATGGGTTGCCAGTAATGTTCGCACTGGATGATATAGAAAATATCCCGATCCATTTTTCCCATGAAATAATCGACCGCCACCTGATTTTCATAATAGGAGATATATTTTTGGAAAATATCCGTAGCAGGATCCATGATTCCGGTCGTAGCGATCGGAGCCATAATATCCGTATTCTCAAACTTCATCGCAAGCTGCACCTTTTCTCCCGCCGGTACGATCTTCCGGTCTATATATCCGTCGGGGCGGGCAAGATGCCGGATAGCTATCAGTAAATCTTCTCTGTATGAAGTCAATTCATTTCTCATCTCTTTGGCTTCGGGATGGTTCAAAGATTCCAACAGCTGAACGGCTTTATCGAATCCCCAATAAGAAAAGATATCCGTGGCGCTGACAAAATACCCCTCGTCGCCATCGGAAGCAACGGCATAAGGCATCAACCCATAGGTCTGAGGGCGGGAGCCATCCGGATTCAGTTTACGCGTTGCTTTCACTTCTCCCGTAATCCAACGCAGCGCTTTCAATATTTTAGGCAGATATTGTTCAATGAAAGGCCGGTCCTTGGAATACAAATAATAATCACATGCTAAAGCTAATGCCATTCCGGTCGTATTGGCCCATCGAGGTCCGGTTGTGCCGATGGAACCTTCTGTAGTTGTAAATTTTCCGACCGGGGGATATCCCCCATCCTGCAAAGCAAAAATATAATCCAAACTTTTCCTTACCGCCTCAAATTGTCCTGTACGCAGTAAGGGGCGCAGCATCTGTACCGCCTCAAACACCCAGACGTAAAAACGTTCGGAACTCCCTCCCTGGGCAGGTTGAAAAAAGGTTTTACCCGGGTACCGAACGAGTAGTTGTAACGTGCTCAATTGCAGTCCGGTTAAAATATCCGACCATTCACCGGTAGAGAAGTCTATCGCTGTCGACTGATCCGCGAATTGATTCGAAAAACCGGCTACCGCCATTTCTCGAATTTCCTCCGCATCCATCCGCATCAATGCCTCCCGGTGGGCGGGGGTGATCCGTCCGTCATCGACAAGCAGCTTTATTGAAAACGCCGTGGAATCTCCCGGGAGTATCCGGTCGGAAGCATGAACAACATTCCGGATCTCTTTCAAGCGAAATTCCGGTAAAGCGTAACCGGAACCGTACCAAACTTGCGGATACAGAACATCTTCATATTGTTTATCGGTGTTTTGCCTGGAAATTTCCCATTCAACCTGCATCTTTCCCGGAACAACCATCCCTATCATCTGGCTCCCTTTATACAAAACCTGATTGTTCATGGATACCTGTTCGTTCAGTTTCCATTTGGATGCCGTCCAGTTATAGGGTATATAATGGTAATCAAACAATTGATTTTCCACATGATATCCGATATTGCTCCGAACATGAACCTCCCGTTCATGTTCCCCTTCATTTTTTACGGCAACATTCATCTGCAGGAGTGTCTGTTGTGAATCCAGGGCCACAGCCGCATATTCGATCCGGTAATAAACATCATTGGCAAAATAATCGGCTGTTGCCACCGGGTACTTGTTTTCTGCCAAATGAAGGTTCGTCAATCTGAAATTGGGAATAAAAGCCGGTTCGTCAAAGGCAAATTGGACAACTAAATCTTTCTGGCTATTTGCTTCTTTACGCTTTTCAGGATCTGTACTCGAAACGTTTTCGGTCACATGACGGCGGGAAACGGTCATGGACGGGTTCACATAAATCCAGTCCGGGGAATGGACGGGCTGTATCAGCAGATGGACAGTGTAAGGCGGACGCCACTGACAAGTATTTTCTGCCAGAATTTGTTCCCAACTCTTTTCATTCAATAATGGATAAAGGCCCTTTTGTTGCGACTGTATTTTTCCTGTCATAAAGAATGTCAAGAGAAAGATAAACAGGTATGGATGTATCGGTTTCATATTCTATCTATTGTACAATTATTTCATCACAAATGATATTCCCCCAGCTTAGATCACGCATGGCCCGTAAACGGATGTAACGCGCTTGAGCCTCTCCTTGCCAGCCCTGTTGATAGATTTCATACTTGACCGTATCATCCGTTCGACAAGTCTTCTCATAAAGAGCCCTATAAGATTCACCGTCTTCCGAAACATAAATTTCGAATTGTCCGGGAGTCCATAAGCCGGCCGGAGGAACTTGCATAAAGGAGGCTTTTACCGAATGGATCTGCTGAACGGAATCCAAATCAATCACTACATCCATGTCTCCATAATATCCCTGCCAACGAGAGCCATAAGCCCCCCAATCACCTAACCAACCGTCAGTCAGCGTCAATTCTCCCGCGCCTTTCAGATCATCCATATTGTGCGGTTTCAAGTAAGTGACTTTTTTCCCGACAGCCAAATGCTGAATAGGCTTTTTAGCCTCCGGGCGCGGACCCTCCTCATCTGTTATTCGAAAAGGATGAAATCCTTTCGATTCCAGATAATCGGTAGCTTGCAAGACACGCTTGTAGAAATCGGGATACGACTTTTTATTTGAATCAGTCCACCCCACTTCCGCTATCGCCAGCATTCGGGGAAATGCCATATATTCGGCATGCGAGGCAGTAGGTACATGCTCCGTCCACAAATTCCCCTGTACGCCCAAGATCAAGGAGCTGTCCGTTGTTGTTGGCGGAACCGGTTCGAAACCATATGTCTTTTCCAAAGGAATATAACCGAACGCGGTCGGTTGCGTTGCAGGCTTATCCTGGTAATAATCCAGGTAGCAATGGCTGGTCGGCGACATGATCACAGAATGTCCACGGCGAATAGCCTCTCCTCCACCGTCGATCTCTTCTCGCCAAGACATCACGACTGCCCGTTTCGAAACATCGCCATCCAGGATCTCATCCCAACCAATCATTGTTTTGCCGTGCGCATGAAGGAATTTTTCTATTCGATTTGTAAAATAGTTCTGCAAATCGACAACACTCTCCATCTGTTCTTCTTGCATTCGTCTCCGACAATCCGGACAAGCATTCCAAATATTCCGGTTCGCCTCATCTCCTCCGATATGGATATAATCGCAGGGGAATAGCTCCATTATCTCTTCCAATATCTTTTCACAAAACCGAAACGTTTCTTCTTTTCCGATACAAAGTTCATTGCTGTTCAGATAATTGCGTTTGTCACAGGCCAAATCCGGATAAGCACAAAGCACATCCCGGCTATGTCCGGGCAGATCTATTTCCGGAATGACGGTAATATGGCGAGATGTTGCATAATGTATAATTTCACGGATATCTTCTTTTGTATAAAACCCGCCATAAGCCCCCGCATCCTCTTTCGAACAAAAAACATTTCCCATTTTCCACCATTCGCCCAGATTTTCCGCAGGACGATAAGCCGTCATCTTCGTCAAATTAGGGAACTTATCCATTTCAATCCGCCATCCACCGGTATCCGCCAGATGAAAATGGAATACGTTGAGCTTGTAATAAGCCAAAATGTCGAGCATTTTCAGGATAAAATCTTTAGGAAAGAAATGCCGGGATACATCCAACATAAAACCCCTGTAGGCAAACCGAGGTTTGTCTTCTATTTCCATACAGGGAATATGTTTTTCGGAATGAGACAATTGCAACAATGTTTGAAAGCCGTAAAAAAGTCCGGCCCCCGTATTTGCCGTCACCTCAATTTTATCCGGTTGAACACATAATCGATACGCTTCCTTATCAGAAGTGGCATGCAATGGAGAAATAATCAGTTTTATGATATTTGTATCCTCTTTTCCATTCCCATCCTGTAACCGAATCGGTAAGGAATGGAGGTATTCGTCGAATAAAATCTTTTCTTTACCCTCCAAATTCGTATATAATTTTGTATGTGTATTTAAAAGGAAAGCCCCTTTCTGCCGGATTAGTTTTTGAGGAGCCGGTATCAACTGTGCATTCGTACGTCCAACGATAAAAAAAGCAGAAAATAACAAACCGATACAAAAACCGTTTTTTAGTTTCATCCTTTATCTCCTTTTTTGACTGTTAATGCAATAAGTGTAAATATAATCAATAATCGGCCAATTATGTTTAAGTTTCTTACAAAAGAGCTGCCATTCCTATTAGAAGAAACGCCCGGCAAGGCTACTTCCAATTCTTATTCTGGGTTAAATTGGGATTTACGAGCATATCCTGCTCGCTAACAGGCATATAATAATATTGAGGTGCTTTAAATTTAAAAACGCCATCCTTTCCGGCAGGCTTGATATAGCCTTTTGTTCCTTCCGTCAACGTGATATTGCCATCAGACAAAGCATAGACTGAAATGGAGTATTGATTCAATAAATCCGCATATTTATCTTTATCAGCGATATTTTCGATAATCAGTACGTCCGGTTCTCCATTGGCATTCAAATCGTAAGTCCCAAAGCCCGGAAAATAGAGTCCTTCCTGCATCTTTTCCAAATAGGCTCCAAGTCCCCATCGCATCAAATCTTTCAGGCGGAAACCTTCATCGACCAGTTCCACTCGCCTTTCGCGACGGATCTCCAGAACAGCGCCCTTCTGCGAAGATTGTATATTCGGATACTTGTCCGACAGGACAGGGTCTACGTTAGACTTCCAATCGGCTAAGGAAGCACGCGGCATGCCCGCGCGGTCGCGTAACAGATTGACTGACTTATCCAGATCAGCCTGTGTCAGGATACCCAATTCCGCTTTTGCCTCCGCATAGTTCAGCAACACTTCCGCATACCGGAGTATCGGCTGATCCGCAAAACATTTGGCGCTCGATCCCCAACCTGACTGGTTGGAAGAAGTCGCTTCGAACTTCTTGATAGCATATCCGCCTTTCAACAAATCGGGAATAGCGGCATTGGGCTGGCCGAACCTTTGATAACCCGGAGTCCAGAAGGAGGCTACCAAACGGGGATCGCGGTTCCTGTAATACGCATCGAAATCCTTGGTCTCATAACCCTCCACCGAAGTATAAGGAACGGCCTTATCCCCATCGACATAGAGATAACTTTCCATCAAATCGCGCGAGAACATGCCGCGATGATCCCATTCGGCATTCCACCAAATCAGGTTCGGGTCTCCCAAATTATAATCTTGATAGAAAATCATTTCCGGATTACCTTTCAGATCGTCGTTCCTGAAAATTCCGGCATAATCGGGATACAGGGAGAAAGACCCGGAATTCATCAACTCTTCACAAGCGGCTATCGTTTTCTGATAATAAACCTCCGCATCGTTCAATCCTAATTCCGAATGGTATTTGCGCCAGGAGGCTTCGAACAAAGCCGTACGGGCCAGATAAGCCAAAGCGGCTTCCTTGCTTAACAATGTGCGATCCGGATTGGATTTCATCACATTGGCCGCATATTCCAGATCGGCAATAACCGAATCCACAACCAACGCACGAGGATCTTGTGTCTTGTAAAGCAATTCCTCATCTGTTGTCTGCAAATCGCGGCTATACCAGGGGACATCCGAATAATTCAACACCTTCTCGTAATAATAGAGGTTGGCGCGAGTCAGGCGAGCCAAACCGATATAGTGCTCTACTCCATCTCCTGCGGCCTTTCCGGCACGAGCAATCATAAAATTGACGGTTCGGATCTTACTCCAATCCCATTGTTCGACATTTGTAGGAGTAATACCGCCTGACATCATCTGATGGAGGGTGGAAGTGGTGGCGGCGGAGACGATATTGTCGGAAGGATAATCACCTATGAAATCCATGAAGTGGGCTCCTCCATACATGTAGTACTCATAAAACTGATTAGAATAAAGTTCCAGATCGGAAGCCGTCTGAAAGAAATTCTCTTCGGTGATGCTTGTTTCCGGAAAGCGATCCAGGAAATTATCGTTACAACCTGTTCCTATCAGGACGATGAATGCGGCTATACTTATTAACAGTCTATTTTTCATTTTTTTAGCTTTTTAAATTAACAGATCAGAAAGTAATATTCAACCCAAACGAATTGAACCGCTGGAACGGATATTTATGCGCGCCCAAATTCTCAGGATCCACATTGTAATATTTGTACAGACCTGAAGCACAGAACAAGTTATCTCCCGAATAGAAAATGCGCAACCGTTGGATTCCCGCTCTGGACAACCATTCTTTCGGGAAAGTATACCCCAACGTTAGATTCTTCAAACGGACATAAGCGGCATTTTGCAGATACCGGTCATTCGGGATCGTCATTTCCCGATTCGGCCTCCAACGGCTGGCACTGGCATGGGTCAATACCGGCCAATAAGCATTCGGATCCTGGTTGTCGTCTTTCCAACGATCCACATAATGACCTACTGTTTCCACATTCCACGGTTGTCCGTACTTCCCAAAAAATACATGATCCTTACCGTCCGGGGCATAATTATGTTTCATCACTCCCTGGAAAAATAGACTCAAGTCAATACCTTTCCAACCGGCACTCCATGTCGAACCAAAACGATAACGTACCTGCGAGTTTCCTATGACGGTAAGATCTCCGTGATCATCCAACGTATAACTCCCCCGTGTGATCTTACCATCGTCATCGATATCCTCATAATTAATTGTACCGGCAGTAGTCGGATAAAGAGCCGGATTCATCAATATCTCCGTCTGATCCGGACCATTTTTAGCCTCTTCGTCTGTCGCATAGAGACCTTTCACCTTTAATCCCCAGATCTCGCCAATCTTCTGCCCCTTATAATAAGAGTTGAGAGTTCCTGTCGTGTTGGAGAATTTTGTAATCTCAGACCGGCTGTCGGACAAATTAAAATCAATACCATAATGAAACGGATTACCGGCCAGTTCGAATTGATCTCTCCAAGCGATCGACAATTCGAAACCGGTTGTTTTCAAATCGGCAGAATTTTCCTGCGGGACATCTGTGCCCAGAACTTTGGGTAAAACCTTTCCGGCAGTTAACATATCCCGGGTGTCCCGGCGATAAATATCACCGGAAAAGTTCAACCGGTTATTCAATAAAGTCAGATCAATACCCAAATCCGCTGTGGTCACCTTTTCCCAGGTTAAATTACCGGCTACCAGTCCGGGAACAGCCACTTGCAT
>JBGZJM010000210.1:0-3666 GCA_041848845.1 Petrimonas sp.
CGCTCAACGAGATCATCGACGAGTTGCTTCAGCAGGATATGCTGCCCTCCTTCTGTACGGCCTGCTACCGTTTGGGGCGTACCGGCGAACATTTTATGGAGTTCTCCGTTCCCGGCTTCATCAAACGGTTCTGCACTCCCAACGCAATGCTCACGCTGGCCGAATACCTGCTGGACTATGCGCCGGAGCACACCGCGGAAAAGGGATGGGACGTGATTGAAAAAAACATTCACGAACTCCACGAAAATGTGCAGCATCAGGTGCGTGAAAAAATAGAGAAAATAAAACGGGGAGAACGGGATTTGTATTTTTAATGGAGGAAATGACCCATTCCAGACCACATATCGGCATTTTTGGCCGCCGGAACACCGGTAAAAGCTCGCTGATCAACCTGCTCACGGGTCAGGAGACCGCTATTGTGTCCGACACGCCCGGCACGACGACCGACCCGGTAAGGAAATCGGTCGAGATTCCTGGAATCGGCCCGGTAGTATTGGTGGATACCGCCGGAATTGACGATGCGGGCGAACTGGGAAGAAAGCGCATCGACAAATCACTCGATACGATAAAGAAGGTGGACTGCGCCGTGTTACTTATTGCCGGAAACCAGTTTGAAGAGTACGAACTGGAGCTTATCCGGCACTTCGGGAAATTCGGTATCCCCTACCTTATCCTTCACAACAAAAGCGACCTGTCAAAAATGGCCGCCCTCACAAAAACCGCGATAAGACACCACAGCGATGCCACGGTTATCGATTTCAGCGCAAAAGACCCGGGAGATTCGGAGAAAATAATTGATGCACTGAAAAAATTAATTCCCCGGGAAAGCCGGCAACAGAGAACGCTTATCGGCGATCTGGTGAAACCGAAGGACACGGTATTGCTCATAACCCCTATCGACAGCGAAGCTCCCGAAAAACGACTGATCCTGCCGCAAAACCAGACCATACGCGATGCCCTGGACAACGATTGCATCGCGGTAGTGGTAAAAGAGACCGAGTTGGACGATTTCCTGAAGCTCGGCATACGGCCGGCGCTCGTCGTTACCGACAGCCAGGCCTTCGGTTATGTGGCAACACGCATTCCCGGGAGCGTTCCGTTAACAAGCTTCAGTATCCTGTTCGCCCGCAAGAAAGGCAATTTCAACGACTACCTGCAAGGTACCCATCACCTGTCCAAACTAAAAGAGGGGGATAATATCCTGGTGTTGGAAAGCTGCACCCACCAACCCAACTGCGACGATATCGGACGGGTAAAAATCCCGAAACTCCTCCGGAGCTTCACCGGAAAAGACCTGTTGTTCACCGTTGTAAGCGGATTGTCGGAGATCGCGCCCGGCGATTATGCCCTCGTCATCCAATGCGGGGGATGCATGGTCACCCGCAAGCAACTGATAAACCGGATAGAACCGTTTACGGAAAAGGACATTCCGGTCACCAATTACGGAATGGTGCTGGCGTATGTAAACGGTATTCTTGAACGGGCAACAAGCATGTTCTTATGATTCCGACCCTATTGCATAAACGGAAACTTCTCCAGGAAGATTTAGTCCGGCTGCTTGGCACCGGGGGTGAGGAAGAGCGGATTTTGTTGGATCACGCCGCGAAAATCAAACGAGAGAACGTGGGCAACACGGTTTATTTGCGCGGGCTGATCGAATTTTCCAACATTTGCGAAAAGAATTGCTATTATTGCGGTATCCGCCGGGATAACACGCACACGCACCGGTATTGCCTCTCGGGCGACGAAGCGTTGGAAGCCATCCGGTTTGCCTACGAAAACGGATTCGGATCCGTCGCCATCCAGAGCGGAGAACTCACTTCCGACGCGTTTACCCGAAAGATCGACGCCTTGCTGAAAAAAGCCATGCGCGTCACCAACGGGGAAATCGGCATCACCCTCTCCTGCGGCGAACAGCCCGAAGAGGTCTACCGCCGGTGGTTTGAAAGCGGGGCCGGCCGATACCTGCTCCGCATCGAATCCTCCTCCGAAGAACTTTACCGTAGAATTCATCCGAACGACGGCGCGCACCGTTTCTCCAGACGCCTGAATGCCCTCGAATCGCTAAAAAAAACAGGGTACCAAACCGGAACGGGCGTCATGGTCGGTCTGCCGTTTCAGACTGTCGAAGACCTGGCAAACGACTTGTTGTTCATGAAGCAATTCGACATCGACATGTGCGGCATGGGCCCCTATATCGAACACGCGCGGACCCCGCTCTACAAGAACAGGCACGAACTGCCACCCCTGCGGGAACGATTCCGTTTAAGCCTTAAAATGGTAGCCCTCCTGCGTATCCTCATGCCCGATATCAACATCGCCGCCACCACCGCCCTGCAATCCGTCGAAAAGGAAGGGCGCGAAAAAGCCATCCGCGCCGGCGCCAACGTGCTGATGCCCAACATTACCCCGAAACAGTACCGTGACGATTATTCCCTTTACCGGAACAAACCCGTCTCGCGACAGAGCAACGAGGACGACCCGTGTTTTCTCCGACAACAACTCAACGCCATCGGGCACGGGATCGGCTATTTCAGTCAGGGAAATTCAACGCATTACAAAAAACGTCAGACCTCCTCAAACCGTGCCGTGAAGAACCTCAACTGTCCGGGTTCGTAAACAAACCGGAGCCCCCTGATCTTCTCCTTGTGTTTGTGCAGGTTGATCACCGCATCGGCCACCACGTCCATGTGGCGATAGGTGTAGACACGGCGCGGAATGGTCAGGCGTACGGTTTCGAGTTTGGGCGCATGGTTTTTGCCCGTGTTTTTATCGCGCCCGGCAGAAACGATGCCGCGCTCCATGCTTCGCACACCCGATTCCACATAGAGATTGGCAGCCAGACTCTGTGCCGGAAATTGCTCTTGCGTGAGATGCGGGCAGAAACGGCGCGCATCCAAGAAAACGGCGTGTCCGCCAACCGGCTCGATAATAGGGATTCCGGCAGCTTTGAGCTTATCGCCCAAATAACGCACCTGCTTTATGCGGTGCTCGATGTACTCAAACTGCATCGACTCGCGCAACCCGATGGCCATGGCCTCCATGTCGCGTCCGGCCATTCCGCCGTACGAAGGCATTCCCTCGTAAACCACCACCAACTCTTTGGCGGCAGAGAACAACTCCTCATCGTTCATGCACAAAAAACCGCCGATATTCACCAGGCAGTCTTTCTTTCCGCTCATGGTGCAACCGTCGGCATAGCCGAACATTTCGCGGACGATCTCCTCAATGGATTTACCGGCAAAGCCTTCTTCCTGTTCCTTGATGAAATAGGCATTCTCCACGCACCGTGTGGCGTCGTAAAATATTTTAATTTTGTATTTATCGGCCAGTTGCCTCACCGCCCGCATGTTTTTCATGGAAACAGGCTGTCCGCCTGCCAGGTTCACGGTAACGGCAAGACAAACATAAGCAATGTTCTCGGCTCCTTTTTCGTCGATAAGTTTTTGCAGTTTATTCAGGTCGATATCTCCTTTAAACGGAACGTCCAATCCGGCATCGTGCGCCTCATCGCGGATGATGTCGACGAATATTCCGCCGTTGCGCTCCTGATGGTAACGGGTGGTGGTGAAATACATGTTTCCGGGGACATATTGTCCGGGTTTAATGGCGATTTGCGACAGCAGGTTCTCCGCTCCGCGCCCCTGATGCGTGGGAACCAGGTGC
>JBGZJM010000211.1:0-5134 GCA_041848845.1 Petrimonas sp.
GCCAAGCGCTTCGCGGGCATAAAACTCGTTCCACGCATTGGGCGTCTTAAACGAGGTAAGATCCAGCAAACCTTCGTCCACAATGGCCAGCGTGTAAGTCATCGGTTTATTTGTTTTCTCGGAAACCGACACCGAAAATTCTTTTTCGGGACTCAACTCGTTTGGCATTTGTATTACGGGTTGCAACTTGCTGTTTTTGTCCTCAACGTTTATATTTCTCACGCCGTATAAGCGGACGGGTAAATCGTTTTCGGTTTGCGCGTGCGGTTGAAGCAACGTGATAAAAACGTAGAAGTTGGGACTCATCTCCTCCGTAATTTTAAATCGATACTCGGTATCTTCGGTTTCCGATGTTTTTACCCATTCCTTCCGGATGATGCGCGAACCGTTTTCGATGCTTACCAAAGCCCTTCCCGATGAGCTTTTCGGAATGATAACTGTAGCCGTTTCGCCCACTTCGTAGGACGATTTATCGGTAGAGAACGACAACATGGTCAATCCGTTCGGGTCGGTCTTGTTGGAACGGCCGTACATCGATGCCCAGTCCACATAGAAGATTGTTCCCGCCGTGTGTCCGCTCCCGGTATCTTTTACCAGGATCAGATAACGCCCCCAATCGGGATAATCTACCTGAAAACTCACTTTTCCGTTTCCGCCCGATGTCGAAATCGCACCGTGTGAGACAGGCGTAACCGCCGTATTATTCACATAAGAGCCTAAGTCTTCTTCGGAACTGTTCCACCACCACGACCAGTTGAGCTTGTAGATTTTATATTCCACATTGTCGCGCGAGACCTTTTTGCCGTAAGGATTTACGGTAACCACATCGAAAACGATGGGTTTGTCCGTCTCCAGAAATCCCGATGCTTCCGGCTCCGGTGTTTTCACTCCGGCATACACGCCATAAGGCGAATAATAAGCGGTTTGCGCGTAAAAACTCATGTCGCCGCCGGTTTCGAAAACGCGCGAAACGATATTGCCCCGCAACATTCCCGGTGCAACCTCAGCAACCGGAATCCTGGAATTAACACCTGCCGCGCCCGACGCGTTGAGCGTTCCTTCAAACAACTTGTAGCTGCCGGTTTCAAACTTGAAAAGCGGATTGTTAAAAACGTACTTATTGTATCCCGAAAACGGGTTCTCGGCACGGGATAGCGTGATTTCCACTTCCGCCTTCAGGTTGGATGCCGGAGCGCCGTGCAACCATTGCGACGTGAGTGTTCCCGAGAAAACACCTTTGCTCGCATCGATAATGGAATCGGTTTCCAGACGTACTTTCAACCGGTTCGGCTTAACGGTTTCTATCCGCAACGGTTTGTAGAACGAAGTGCCGCCCACTTTCACATAAGACTGCCAAACACCGGTGGGCGCCGACGGGTCGGTGGCAACCCGGAAAGTGTAAAATCCGTTTTCGCCGTTGGTTTTCACCTGACGGTGATAAAACTGACGCGTGGGTGTATAAACTTCGAGCGTAACCGGATGTCCCTCGGGCAGTTTTTTCGCTTTATCTTCCAATATAAACGACAGGTAAATGGTGTCGCCGGGACGCCAAACGCCACGCTCGCCATAAACATAGCCTTTTAATCCTTTCCGTATCTCTTTTCCGCTTACATCAAAATTACTGAGCGAGAGCGAAAGCTCCTCTTTTACTTCCAAATAGCCGATATCTTTTCCGTTGGCGGCGGTGACCACAAACGGTTTCCCGTTTTTGTAGCCGATTTCGGCAAAACCCTGTTCATCGGTTTTCCCTCTTCCTATCGCCTGCATCTGATAGTTGTAAACCGTCACATCGGCACCGGAAAGCGGTGATGTGGAAAGGATATCGGTAACGGCCACCGTGATTTTGTTCCCGTTTCCTCTTTTGGCTATAATTCCCACGTTGGATGCCATAACCGTGGTCTCAATGATGCGGTCGCGGTTCATGTAGTACGTAGGTTTGCACGGATCGTCCCGGTCTTCCCAGTTGTATTCCGCCCAATCAATGGGTTCGTAATAATACGGATTCCTTTCGTCCCAAACCGCTTCGTCTTCTTCGCTGATGTTTTCGGCATCAAAATTACGCACCGATGTGCTTTTGGGAATTTTGGGGATCGTTCCTCCGCAGTTGAAAAGCGAATAATCGGATTTCATGGAGAGTTGCACCCTATAAATGGCTCCCGGGTCTTCGCTTATCATGGGAGCCAAATCGATGGAGAAATTGTTCCAACGGGTTAAATCCAGTGTTTTATCGGTATCTAAGCGGATTTGTTTCTTTTTGATCAATCGCCCGAAACGCCGCACTTCGCCATTCGAGCTGCTGCCCATCGAATTCGATTGCAGGTAGTAAAGGATGTTATTCTGATAGATCTTTATCACTTCCAAATCCACCGCCCACAAATTTACCGCGCTAAACGGAAGCACCAATTGTGAGGAATTTGGCAGGATATTCCCGCTTTTTTCCATTTTCACCTGTGGTTTCTCGCTTTCGGGCTGAAGTTGATAGGTATAATCTTTTATGAGAGCCAAGTCTTCGAAATTCCGCAAACCTTGATGGATTTGCAACGTAATCTCTTCACGCGGAAAAGTTTCGGGAAATATTTTCAGTACGTTTTTATCGACTTGGTAGGTGAAATTGCCGATTCCTGAAGGAACAACCAATCCCTGAATATCCTGATCTTGCGACAAAGGGCTGCTGAAAGTGATACGAATGTGGGGAGTGGTTTCACCGATCATCCGCACATCAATCACCTGAAATTCGGTTTCGGGCAATGAAGGGATCTGAATGCTAAAGTTCTCCCGTTTTTTTGCCCCGATAGCGTTTCCGTTTACCGTGAGTTCATAGCTCTCCGCATTATCTGTCCGCAGCAAACTATCTATCGAAACCCGGTACATTCCGTCTGAAACCGTTTTCACATTAACCTTTGCTTCACGATTAGCCCCTTTCAGTTCAAAGATACCAACAATTTTCTCGGGTGATTCGTTATTGGCCAATCGTAATGCTCCCGTTACGGAATTCCATTTCAAATCATTGATACTCATGGGGGAATAAGGTAATGGATCGAACGAGAAGTTTTGCTCGTTTACCCTGAAATAGAAATTGAAAGTCTTAAACTTCGGCTCCACTTTCAACGCTTTATCCAGATAAAATTTCGCCGTATATTCTTTTCCGGGTTTCAATTGTCCGTATTCGGGAACGAATCGTAGGGTTCTCGAATTGATCCAATATGTTTTCCCTTTGATGAAAGGCGAGAACGAGAAAAACTTCTCTTGCTCCTCGGTATTTAATTCCACGGAAGGTAGTTCCTGGGCAAGCTCGATTTCGATGTACGAATCGGGCGAAATATTGCCGTACGTGAATGCCGCTATATATCGGGCATATTCGGGGTCGATCCGCGTTGTTTTTTGCTTGCAGGAAGCAAACGACAAAAAAATGATTCCGCAAACGAATGCAGTGTAGATGTGAATAAGTGTTTGTTTTTTCATACGATGATATTTATTTTTTACATCAAGATCGTATGGAACTCGCATATTATCATGTTCTTGGGTGTAACTGATTTACATGCTCGCTTCATATCGATTGTTTTTTCTGAGAATTTTTTTAGCCGGATTATTTTAAGCGCAGGTTGCCGTGAAAGTATGGCCGAGATCAAAACGCCAGATAGGGTTCGATCCGAAAAATATCTTCCGAGGTAAATTCATCCAGCATCGCCAATTCATGGATGGATGCAATATTTCCCTTCCTTTTCCGCAGGTTCACAATGGCTTGCACCTGCTTGTAATTGAGGTAGGGATGCCTTAGTAGTTCCTTAAATTCCAACTCGTTAATCCGAAGCTTTCTGAAGTTTTCGTCGGCTTGGACATACGGTGAAATCCGGGAAAACAGTTCATTGTCAATCCCGTAAACTTCCCTGAGTTGTTCCACCGAAACAAATCCCCCCAGCAGGTCCCGATACTTCACAATCCGGGCGGCGAACGTACTCCCTATTCCCGGGATCTTTTTCCATTCGGCCGTATCAGAGGCATTCAAGAAGATCGTTTCTCCTGCGTCTAATTTTTCGGCTGTGGGAAAGGGAACATGATGGGGGCGCAACTGTTCGCTGCCCTCCTCATCATCCGGCGGCACAACATGCTCCGAATCCGGAACATTCATGCCTTCGCGCAAACTGAGGTTCCGCTGAAATTCTTCAAATGCTTTCACCAGCGAATCGTTTTGTGTGAAAACGATGTCACGGCTGTTTCGTTGCGAGAGTATCAGGTTTAAAATCAGTGTCAGCACAATCAGGATAAGCAGCAAAATTACCGCTAATTTCTCGCTTTTCCGATAATATAGAAAATCCTTCCAATGCATAGGCGGCAGCACTTCTAAGGGGTAAAGATAAAAAATATTTCCCCGAAAGTATTACCTTTGACAGAATAATTGTGAAATGTTTTTGTTATGGTCCTGAATTACATATGGATTGCCTTCTTTCTCATCGCTTTTATCGTTGCCCTGGCCAGACTTGTTTTCTTCGGCGACGTGAATGTGTTTACAGAAATAATGAATTCCACGTACGACTCTGCCAAAACCGGATTCGAGATTTCACTGGGGCTGACAGGCGTTCTTTCGCTCTGGCTGGGTGTGATGAAGATCGGCGAACGTGGCGGAATGATCGACCTTTTTTCGCGCGGCGCAGCCCCGTTGTTCTCCAGACTCTTCCCGGATATCCCTAAAGGACATCCGGCATCGGGCTCGATCCTGATGAACATCTCCGCCAATATGCTCGGGCTCGACAATGCGGCCACTCCATTCGGGCTGAAAGCGATGCAGGAGCTGCAGGAAATAAATCCCGAGAAAGAGCAGGCCTCCAATCCCATGATCATGTTTCTGGTGATGAACGCATCGGGATTGACCCTGATTCCTGTCACCGTGATGGTTTATCGCGCGCAAATGGGCGCGGTTAATCCGGCCGACGTGTTTATCCCGATCATGATAGCAACATTCGCCGCCACCCTCGTGGGGGTTATTTCCGTTTGTCTCAAACAGCGGATAAACATCTTCAACAAGGCTATAATGGGTTTTTTCCTCGGTATGCTGGCGATAATCGGAGGAACCATTCTTGCGTTTAATTCCATGCCGCAGGAGAAAGCAAGCATCGTTTCGGGACTTGCGGCCAAC
>JBGZJM010000212.1:0-2842 GCA_041848845.1 Petrimonas sp.
AACTATGGAAAGAAAAAAATTGAATCAGCCGGTAAAATTTTCTTTTGCAATGGTCGTCGTTCTCATCCTTTTACAGGGTTGCGGAAGCGTTCCCTTCACAGGAAGAAGACAATTAAACCTGGTTTCGAACGAACAGGTGGTCGCACTCAGTTTGCAGCAATACCAGGATTTTATGCGTTCCGCGCCTCTTGAACGGAGCACGACCAACGCCGAGTTGGTAAAAAGGGTGGGTTCCCGGATTGCCAACGCCGTGGAAACGTTTTACAAAAATAACGGTTATGAATCTGAACTGCAGTATTACCAGTGGGAGTTTAACCTGGTTAAGGACAAGAGTGTGAATGCATTTGCCATGCCCGGAGGAAAAATAGTTATCTACGATGGATTGCTTCCGGTAACACAAACGGAGGAGGCATTGGCAGTGGTGGTCGGACACGAAGTTGCTCATGTCATTGCCCGGCATGCTCAGGAAAGAATCAGCCAGCAGATGGCCCTGCAATACGGGGGAGCTGTTGCCGGCGGCCTGTTAGGCAATTCGGCGGGTGCGCAGATCGGACAACAGGTGTTCGGGCTTGGCGCCCAATTTGGGGTGATGATGCCGTATGCCCGCAAACAAGAATACGAAGCCGATGAAATAGGACTCATTGTCATGGCCCTGGCAGGATACAACCCCCAGGCGGCGGTTCCCTTCTGGACGAGAATGGCACAAAGCTCCCAGGGCGGTGCTCCGCCCGAATTTCTCAGCACTCACCCGACGGACGAAAAGCGTATCGCACGCATTCAGCAAATTATGCCCAACGTGCTGCAGTACTATAAAGGAACCGGCGTGCAGAACACGACGAGTGGGCCAATTAAAACCCAGGCTCCCGTTCCCGCAAAAACGGAAAAAGCAAAAACTTCGAAAGAGTGGACGTTTTAATCCGGGTAATAGGGAGCCCGGCCCCGAAGAATAAACAAGGTAAAATAAAAGTTATTTCCGCAGCCGATGGAATGACCTGACCAAAATCTCGTCGGCGCCGATCCTGCGGATGGCGAGATAAGTCAGGATAATGGCAATAAGCGGCATAATCGCGCCAATACCGATCTTTTGAAACTGCAATCCGGCCTCGGGATTGATATTGAAAATCAAAAACCCAAAATAAAGGTAAAATCCGACCATCAGAAAGATATTAAAAACAGATATCCGGATTTGCAGGATTCGGGTTTTGTACAGGAAAACTGTCACAATCGGCAAAAGAGCGCTGATGGCACCTATGGCAAAAAGCGCCCAGGTGGAACTTTCAAGGTCTCCGTTCCGGTACATTCCCATCGCTTCAAAAACAACAGGATCACCGTTATAGAAAAAAAAAGCCAGAGGGGTTACCGTAGCTACCAGCATACAAGCTGATGCAAGCAGTAAAAACAGGGTTTGAATTCTCTGAAGCATACCGTTCCGTTAAAACTGCTCTTTTTCTTTGGCAGGATTGCGGTAATAAATTTCCCCTTCTTTCCAGTCCTGCAGGGCTATCAGTGAAGGTTTCGGGAGTTTTTCGTAAAAACGCGAAATTTCTATCTGTTCGTGATTTTCGAAAACCTCCTCCAGATTGTCCGTATAGGAAGCAAACTCCTGCAATTTGGTGTCCAGATCCTGCTTCATCTCGACAGAAAGCTGATTGGCTCTTTTACTGATTATGCGCACCATCTCATAGACATTTCCCACCGGCTCGGCAAGTTTCATCACATCACGCGTTTCGGTGTTCTGGGGTGCATTTGTTCTTTTGTAATCCATCTTATATGCTAATTCTTAGTTATATTCCTTGTGTTCAATGAATTGATTTATGACGGCAGCACGTCTATCTTACTTTGCGCCTTCTTGTAGTACCTGTCGGCCTCAGGCATGTATTTCCCGTTCGGGAAAGTATTTTTGTAATTGAAATACTCATCAAGCACCATACGGTACCGTTCGGGCTGGGTACCCAATGTGCTGCGTTCGGCGTACTCAAAACGGGCACGGAGGATAATCATCTGATACTCCTCGTTGTATTTCGAAAACGGATAACTTTTCATCGCTTCACGGGCGGTTATGACTGCCGATTCGTAATTGTTGCCCATGTAATTTCCCAGGTTCAGGTACAATCGGGCAGCCTGCAGTTCTTTATAAGCCAACTTCTCCTGCAACTCAAACATATAGTTCTTGGCTTGTTCCGATCGCTCGCTTTGAGGATATTCTTCCATGTAGCGCTGAAACTCGGCTATGGCCTTATAGGTTTTAGTCTGGTCCAGCTTGGGATCGGGCGAATCGAGGTATAAGCCGTAAGCTGCATAAAACAAGGCCGGTTCAGCATACTCTCCCTTGGGATATGAGTTGTAGTAAGTAGTAAACATCTCCGTTGCGGAAAGGTAATCCTTTGAATTGTAATAACTCTGCCCCAACAGATACAACGATTCCTCCGCTTTGTCAGTCCCCTTGAAAAAGGGCACCAGCTCCTCGAGCAGGGTGATGGCGCGGCTGTATTTGCCTTCTTCGAAATACTTCTTGGCGTAGGTGTATTTCACGTCCTTATCGGTACTTTTCAAAATCTTGTTGTATTCGCCGCACGAGGCCAGCAACACAGCAAGCCATAAAAAACAGACAGGTTTCACTCTCATTTCGTAAAAATCGATTTTAGCGCACAAATTTACGGAAACTTTCCCAGTTTTAGCTCATCGAAAGTCATTTTTATTCTATTTTAGGATTTTAAACCCAATACGTCCAGGATACTTTCCACGTATTTTCTGTCGTTCGACAGTTTGGGAACTTTATTTTGTCCTCCCATTCTCTCCCTGAATTTCATCCATTTATAAAAATCGCCCGGTTCCAGAATCC
>JBGZJM010000213.1:0-6467 GCA_041848845.1 Petrimonas sp.
AATGCGAATCTGAACTTTTTTCGCGCTTTATGCCCAGCTTTGACACAACCGTTTAAAGGTAAAGCCACCGCACCTGTTGCCGTAAATAACGAAGTGTTTAAAATTGTTTTGATAGCTTCTCTTCTTTTCATGTAATCTTTTTTAATATGTCTGTTTCTAAATCGAATTCATCGGTTCGGAACGGCACCATCGGCAGGCCCAACGAATTACCGATCCGGAAATTTTTAACATTGTAACCGTGAGAATTTTTCTTTCCAAACAGAACCATCTTCTGTACAAACTTCATTCGTGACTGTTCTATTGTAATATACGCTCCTTCCCAAAAACCTTACAGAATGAGATATTTTAACAAAACGATTGATTATCCGAATTTTTACCCTCCTCATTCAACGGTCAGCAGCAGGCCACAGCCCGGCGCCAGCCATTTTTGTTCGCCTTCGAAAGAGACACTGCCCTGATTATACGGACTGATAATCATAATCCTTCCTTTTTCTTTAAATTCCACATCAAACGGAACGGAGGTGTGCATATTCTTGTTGACGACCATGACATACGGTTTTCCGTCAGGATGTGAAAATTCCCCGATTAACAGCGAAGTATCGCCGAGCGATTCAACAAGTATCGCCGATTCGATGCCCCGTCCGTTCCGCGGGACATTGCCGGTGTGAAACACGTTGAGGCTTTTCAGTTTACCGTACACGGGAGCCAGAGAATGTATCTGAAGATTGATGTTTCGCATCATCTCCCAGGTCTTGGTGCGGTATCCGAAATAATCGACCGGTGCGAGACGGTAATTTCCGCATTTTGGTGTATAATAGGTAAAGTATCCGATTCCTTTACCTCCGTATGCCAAGGTAGAATAAACCTGAATGGCGAACGTTGCATCCGAAGGTTCGGCATAATTGAAATGGGCATTCGACAATATCACATTCCAAAACGGAATACCTGCCTGTAACGATTTGTGCCGAACCAATTCGATGTTTCCGAAAAAACGGTCTTCATCCAGCCGCCCACCCTCGAAAAGAGAGTAATTATCATACGAAATGTACGGGGGATTGCACGTTTCTACATACCGATCCAGATATTCATGATAATCTTTGGTGCCAAATTGCTCCGGCGTGGCACAATCGGGAAAGAGATTAATGTACGGCAAAACGCCTTGCTTTTTAACCGCATCAGACCATACATTCAATTTCGGGAAAAGAGAAGCGTTCGGTTCGTCGCGGATATAAACTGCACATACGGATTGCCGGTCTTCGGGATCGGTGATGGACGCCATAAGCGTTCGGATTTTTTCATCCGCTTTTTCCTGAGAGATTTCCTGACTCGCATCAATACCGGCCATCAGAATACCCTTTAAATTATTGTTTCTCACAAATTCAAGATTTTCTACATGGGTGAAGCCACTTGCGTTGAATCCACAATCGTAAAGATCTTTCATCATCGCGTTTATATCGGTCAAGTCTCCCCAGCCTCCGCTTGCAGGAGTTTTAGGCATCGCCCCCCAGGGAAAGATAATAAATTCGGACGGAGTGACCCGTGCTGCGTGTGCCGTTTCTCCTGCAGAGCGATTCCTTGCGGTATAGAGCGACTTTCTTTCCGTTACCTTCATTCCGCTTCCGGCTAATACCGCAGGTACGGCGGCAACAGTGGCAACACTTGACACGGCAGTGGCAAGAAATTTTCTACGTGTCTGGTTTAATTTCATAGAGTTTATATAAAATCGTTTATTATAAGTCCTTCTACATATCTTTGCATTGTATGACAATAAGTCAAGAGTCAACAGAAAAATTAATAAATAGAGACTTCGTCAAACATTGTCAAAACATCACATCCTGCGTCTCTGTGCCATAAAGGGCAGGTAGGCACAACTTCCGTTTTAATTTTCACATATCGCACCCGTCTCAAAGGGAAACGCGATGTATAAACTTTTGTCATATAATTTTTTTCTTTGTTCATAGCATGCTCTGTTCGCCCTGCATACTGATAAAAATGGTTATCAGCCGATGTTTCAACAATAATACCCTGAGGTAAAAAAATTCGATCAAGAATTGATTGCAAAAAACGAATATTAACTTCTTTGATTTCGGTTATTTCTTGCAAATCAATAACAACCTCAAAATTCTCATGTCGGAAACCCATCCAGTTGCTGTCATAATTTCTTGCTCCCAACACGCCGTCAGTGACCGATACCTCTTCTTGGGCCTTGTATTCGGTAAATGGCAAACTCAGTGATGCGGGTTTTTCAAGTGCCTTGTTCCCCGGGGAAAGGAAACGTGAGAACTGGTTGGGAAGCTCTTTCATCTCTTCCGAGTATTCATCCACGGTTGTCATCCATTCACAAAGCATTCCCGCATTGTTTTTTTTCAAACCCTCTATAAACCGTTCTAAAAGGCCCGTGTATTCCTGGCGTAAAACCAGTTCGCCCGACTCGGTACGGTTAAAGAACCCGTGGTCGCTGACGGGCATCAGGTTGGCCTGTTCCAGTCGGGTGAAAAGGATGGATAGTTCCGCTTCGCGTACTCTTTCCAGTAGTTGAGGGTTGTCAGACACCTCCTCTTTGGCCTTGTCGAAAACACGTTCGTAAGCATCCATGTTTTCGGGAGAGAGATAACCGTTTACGGGTGTCAATGCATTTCCGAATATATTAAGCTGATCGCCACTCTTTTCTAAATTATCGTGGAGCAAGTTCATGTATTCTTTGATATGTTTCCCGGCTTTCCCGTAATAACCGTTTAAGAAGTCGTCGATGATGTAATCCAGGTCGCAATCCGGGTTCCAAAGGAGTTTTGCTGCCACGTAAGCCCGCAACTGCCACATATCCCCGCCAGGCTGGGGATTCCCTTGAGAAAAGAGCGCGTTCACACTGTTGCTCACGAAATATTGCATGTTCGGTTGTAGCACCCTGAAATTAGGGAAAGGGGTATAAAGGTTGCTGAATTGTACCATGTAATCCCATAAAATAATATTATCGGAAAGCTTAGCCCAATCATCCATATCCTCTCTAAATGAAACACTGCTTTCATCATCACGGATGGGTTTACTCCGGTTGCACTCGATACTGCAAAACATGAGGTTTACATTTTTTGCCGGTTTCGCGTACTTTGGAGCTTTACGTGAGTACTGGTACACCAATGTTGAGATAATCTTTTCCGGGAAACGATTCGCCACTTCATTGACAAAACGGATGATGAGGCCGGAAGGACTTCCCTCTTCTTCTATCACTTTCATGCAGTTCTCGCACTTGCAGTAGTTGTAATTGTCATTTTGGCTTACCGACCAATAGAGTGCTTCCGGGTTTTTGTCCATCCTTTTTTCCAGCTCGCTGCAGAGAACCTCCAGAACATCGGGATTGGTTAAACACAGTTGCGAGGGTACCCTTTCTCCTTTTTCATTCATCGTGTAATATTCAGGATGGCTTTTGTAAAAAACCTTTTCAGGTACCAAGATGTCAAAGGTATGTACCCACAATCCCCATCTGCCCCAATCCACACCACTCGTGGGCGTATGTGTCAATCGCAACCATTCAAAAAAGGCCTTATCATTCGCCCCCGCATAAAGCATATTACGGGATTTAATCACGGGTACCTGCAAATCGTCGATTTTTCCCGGTAATGTAACTTTACTTTTTTGCGGCACATACTCAACCGCAGGTGTATATTTCCGGTATCCCAGGTAATGTTCCAACAACTCATACACACCATAAAGCACTCCATTGCTTTTACCACCCACAACATATACTTTTTTGTCATCCGTCTTGATGAGAAAGCCATCATCCCCGAGTTTTTCCCCATCCATCCGCAGATGATCGATCCTGTTTGTGTTTCCCACGGAAATCTCATTTCCAAGGTTCTTCTCCCTGTCATCAACGATGGGAATCATTACATCCGACATCTTGTACAAGCATGTCTGAAGTTCCGTGGCTGCTTTCGATTCAACCGCAGATGGTTGAGCAGGTATTACAATCACGCAAGAAGTTCTGTCCGAATCGATGAGAACAAATTCTTTCCTGCAAGCAACTATCCCCAATAGAACCATGCAGAAAAGCAATCTTTTCGATACCGTTCTGAAACTATATGTTTTTCTATTCTTCTGTCTCATTTATATAAAAGCCTTTCATTGTATGTTATACAAACAGAAAAGATAGCGTGTGCCGGAACTTACTCTATTCACCGGACAGGTTTTTTGTTTTCAATATCCGGCACACGCTATTTGAACCGTTGATGTTGTTTTACCAGTCTAAATTGGGATTCTTATTGACATCGTTTGCCGGATATGGTGCAAAGTATTGTCGTTTGGCAGGCGTTTTCTGAATCGGGTTTTCTTTGGGACTACGATCTTTGATGGCCTCTTCCACCCGTTCCAGGCGCACCAGATCATACCAGGGATCGGTACAGAAGTACGAACCGCAAAATTCCCATAAACGTTCCCGCACGACGGCATCGCGAAATTCGGTCTGCGATAATCCCGCCGGCAGGTCGGCAAGGCCGGCCCTGCGCCTGACCCGGTTCACGGCATCGTAAGCCGAAGCGTCGGGTGCCGACGACATGGCCTGTGCTTCGGCATAAACCAACAAGGTATTTGCGTGCGTTAAGGCTACTTGCGGACGACTGTTGAGCCAATCCATTCCCAACCAGGGTTTCGCCCAATCAAGTTTCCCATCCCAATACTGCTTGTAAAAAGGATGTTTACCCAACATTTCCGTGTAGTGCTTCTTACTTCCGTCCGCAAATGGAAATTCCCACATAAAGATGGCATCTTTTCTCGGGCCTTCCGGATAGTTCTCAAAAAAATTGATCTCCGCCCATGCCAGATCCCAACCGCTATACTCCGCGGGAAAACCACAAAGAGGACAACCGTAATCTTCTTCATCATGGAACGCCAGCACTACTTCATCGCACGACCTGTTCAGGTAATTGTATTCTTTGGAGTAGAGGTCGGCGATATTCTCCATCAATTTATAACCGTATTTCCCGGCATTGTCGATCACCTCTTTCGCCTTTTGAGCAGCAAGCGCATATTTTGCAGCGTCGTTTACCGGATATCCCGCCATGGAGAGATACACATAGGCAAGCAGCGATTTTGCGGCACCGCTTGTCCATCCCACTCCTTTCTTTTTGGCATCGTGATCCCAATTATCGGGCAGATATTGCTCCGCTGTCAACAAATCATCGATGATCAATTTGTAAATACCTTCCGGTTCGGATAATTTCATATCCACGGAAAGTTCCTTGACATCGGTGAACAGCGGGAGTTTGTTGTACTGACGCACCAACATAAAATATTTGTAGGCCCGGATGAAGTGCGCCTGTCCGGCAACTTCCCGTTTTTTCACTTCCGGTGCATCGGCATCTTTACAGCGCAAAATAATTTCATTGGCGGCGGTGATCACCTCCCACGAAAGCGACCAGAAGTTCCACATCTCATAATTATCACTTTGCACGGCAAAAACATCCGCCTGCATAAAAGGGGCGTACGAGGATGTCTTATCTATGCCTCCAAAACAATAGGAGAGGGCGTATCCATACACGTAGCACTCCTGCACCCTGTCGTATAGTGCCACCACAGCCATATCCAATTCCTGCTCGTTCGAATAGAACGATTGGGGAAAAAGTTCTCCCTTGGGATTGATATCCAGAAAATCTTTGGAACAGGAAACAAACAAGAGTAAAGTTAAAACATACAGTCCGATTTTTTTTATTGTATCCATTTGTGTGTGTTTTAAAAAATAAACCATTAAAAAACAACCGAAAATCCCAACGTAACCGTTCTGGGTATGGGCAACGTTCCAAAATCCATTCCTCCGAACAGGTCGCTGCCGCCTGATGCGGAAACTTCCGGATCAAGACCTTTATATTTGGTGAAAGTCAACAGATCCGAACCGCTTAACGTAACGCTTAAATCGGCAAACTTGACTGTTTTTTTCGGGAGATGATAAGTAAGCCCTATATGCTTCACTTTCACCCAACTGCCATCTTCTATCCACTGGGAGGAGTTCAATTTTTTCGTACTGCTTGTGCTGTGAATGCTGGGCCACTCCGTATCTTGCCGTTCCGGTGTCCAGTAATCAAACGCCGGAGCTTTCAGCATAATGGTACGGGCATCGGGATGCGGCACCGACATGATCGCACGCATCACGTTGAAAACATTTTGCCCGTGCATCCCTTGCAGGGTGATGTTCAGATCGAAATTCTTGTAGGAAAAAGAGTTGTTGAATCCCCAAACGAAATCGGGATTGGCATCGCCTATCTTTTGCCCGTCATCGGCCAGATTAATTTCACCATCTATATTCACATCCTCAAAATGCCTGTCTCCCGGTTTTTCTCCGTATTTCTGCGCTTGCGCCTCTTCTCCGGTTTTCCAGACACCCAAGTATTTGAATCCCCACATCGTGCCTAGAGGAAGTCCCTCTGCCACACGGTACGTCTCATCCTCCATCAATCCGGTTCCTCTGCCTCCTGTCAGAA
>JBGZJM010000214.1:0-3850 GCA_041848845.1 Petrimonas sp.
ATCTTTCGCACGTTCGCGCTAACTCATTGAAATATTGTTTTCTATTCGTATGTCTTTTTTGCATTCATTTATTTTATTAATTTTAAATGAATTGCGCAGCAGTAACAAAGCTTGACGGGATATAATCAATGAATATGTACATAAAGCGCAATGTTATTTAAGCATTACGCAAAAAAGAGGAAAAACCTAACCGCGATTTTAGTTAAAAATTGCAACTGATTGAAAAAGTAAACGTCCGTCCGTTTTTCAATTGATATATTACAGGATCCCGCCCGCGGTCAAAATTTTCGGATTTGTGCGGCAAAAGGTTATCCGTGGGAAAATGATATTCGTCCCGAACATAATCGTCGGGCGTGTTGGTATAGAAAATCTCTTTGGAGTTAAGCAAATTTATTCCACTCCATTTAAGCTGAATGCCGCTTTTGGGAAAACGATAGCTCACCGTCGCTTCCAACGCATTAAACGGCGCGCGATATTCGTGCCCGTACGCATTTCCGCCCAACACAAAAAGCTGGCGGCTGCTTCGGTTAAACAGCATGTTGGCGTTTAGATTTTTATCCGAATAGTTCAATCCGACATTCAGCAGATAAGGCGTTTGTCCCGACAGGGGCCTTTTTTGCATGCTCTCGCTTTCGACAAAATTGTCCTTATCTTTCATTATCATTCTTTTGCCGTAAACGGATGAACGGGTAAGCGTAAATGCGGCATTGAGTTGAAAGTGGCGCAGAAAATCCATATCGGCGATGAAGTCCAATTGTTTACGTATATTCGCTTCAAGCCCGTAATTAACCGCTTTATCCGAGTTTTGCAGCACGTACATCCGCTCGTCTCGCCCGTATTCGTATGTGGTACGTTCGATGGGACGGTTAATGTGCCTGTAAAACAGTCCGACGGAAATAAAATCGAACGCTCCCATTTGTTTCTCAGCCAGAAAATCGAGAGCCTGAACATCCGAAGAACGTATCGGCCGATTAATGGATGTGCCGAGCAGCTGCGTGTCGTAAGCAGGAAAGGGAATGTAATCGGCCAATTGCGGATGAATAACCGAACGCCGATAACTCAAACGCATATTTAAATCTGTTGCAGGTATGAAAGTGAAGTTTGCCGACGGCATAAACTCCCATTTACGTACAATATTTTCGTAGTTGGCACGCGCTCCCCAAACCAGACGGAGTTTTTCGTCCCAACGGTGTTCCAGCATTGCGAACGGAAGATGCTCCATCATTGTTTTTTCAAAAAAATCCCGTTCAAATGTCCGGTAGACTTCCGGTGCGGGAATATTATTATATTGCAGGATTAACTCGCTGAACCCGTATCGGATGCGCTTGTAGTGGCTATTATAACCCGCTGTGAATGTGCTTGCCGGATTTTCCCGACGAAAAGGGAACGAAACCGACGCTCCCATCCTGAAGCTTTGCTCCCGATTCCCGTATCGTCCGCCGGATGCGGGGTAGGTATTCCTCAATTGAGGATTGTTGTGCAGGAAATAGAGCAACGAATCGTCACGTAGCGGCTTGTACATTT
Organism: Petrimonas sp.; assembly: GCA_041848845.1. Taxonomy (GTDB): domain Bacteria; phylum Bacteroidota; class Bacteroidia; order Bacteroidales; family Dysgonomonadaceae; genus Petrimonas. The sequence goes on from JBGZJM010000214.1 coordinate 1,525, forward strand.
CCGAGAACGCGGCATCTTTCCGCTCCCGTTGTACAAGGGTATGCGATGCGTTCCATTTTACCGAAGCATTGCCGATAAAGTGATGCCCGTCCAATTTATTCTGCAACAGGGTGGAAAACGTGGGATAATTGAAGAACTGACGGCTCAGGTTCTTGTCGTTATCCGGAATGTCTTCCAGATGCTGAAATATCTCCGTTAAATCGTTTTCAAAATTTCTCGTGAAAATGTTGCGCATGCTTATTCTGTTTTTGTCGAGTTGCCATCCCGCGTTCAGCATTCCGCCCGCAACGGTGTGGTAACCGTATGTATGTCCCGCGTTCCGGCTCTCACTCACATTGATGCTCTTCCATCTGCCGCGCTGCGTATGCTCAATGACCGATTGCTGTTGTGTGTTTCGGTAAGAGAAAGAAAACAATATGCCCATTCGGTTACCCTTGCCCGCCAATGTACGCGTACGACCGACAGTTAGGGAATATTGTTGCGAGGGCGGCGTCTTGCGGTCGTAAAACCGAAAGTGCTCAGCGGGAAAACTTGCCACGCTCTCCGGTGCTTCACGGCTTCGGTCGTCCAACCCGATAAAATCCCATTTGCCACGTTTTCGTCCACGTTGGTTTTGAAATGTGCTTTGCGAATTCAGTTGAAATTCCGCTTTCAGGTGCATAAAATTTTGTTCCGGGATATCTTTTGTAATGATATCGGTCATAGTACTGCCGAAATTCATGGAAACGTCGGGCGTAGCCGATTTCAACAGGCGGATATTGTCCACCAGCGAAACGGGCACCAAATCAAAAGAAAAAATACGGTATGAGGGGTCGTAGTTGGGCAGGGAAATTCCATCGAGTGCGAATTCGTTCCATCGCCCACCCACGCCACGAACGACGATACCGTTGTTTTCGTCAGCAGCGATACCCGGAATGAGCTGCAACGCTTCGCGGACGGTACCGGCGGAAGAACGTTCCATTTCCTGCGAGGCAAGAACAGTGCCGACGCAAGGTGTGTTTCGTTGTGCCCGCAGCAGCGCCGATGATGGTGCTTTCGGGTGGTGTTTGGACAACCACTATTTCGTTAAGCGGAACGTTTGTTTCTTTCAGGGCCACATCCAGACGTGTTGTTTGCTTTGCGCCAATCTCAACGGATGCAGCCTGTATCGGCTCGTATCCCAAAAAACGGATTTCAACCTCAAAACTGCCCGCGGAAAGCGGTAGCGAATAATCGCCGTTCAATCCCGTCAGGGTTCCTTTTTGCTCACTTTGCACCCAAACGGTAGCGCCTGCGAGCGGCACTCCATACGCATCGGTAATTTTACCCGACAAGTTTCCGCCGGAAAGTTTCTCGTGGTTGCGGCGAACAACTACAAAACGGGCAGCATTGATTTTGCGATACGTAAGCGGCGTGTTTTCGAGAGATAAGCGCAGCCACGTTTCAACGTCGGTAGAAGATGTTTTCAGCGGACGGGCGGTTATTCCTTGTAAAAACCGAGATTCATACGTGATGGATTTTCCGTCTTCCTTGGCAATCTCGGCAATATTTCCGATACGTGAAAGCATCGTTTCCTTCGGGAACGAAACGGTTTGGGCAACCGTATTCCCAACAAACAACAAACCGAGGATTGCGACTATTATTTTATGGAACGTCTCCGGCATTTTTTGGATAGAATACAATTTTGTCGTCCGTAATCCGACAGGATAAATCGTAGAGGATGGCTATTTCGTCCGCGGCTTGATCGAGTGTGATGTTGATGGACATTGCCTCCGTCCCGCTTTCGAAAACAATGTTTTTATTGTAAAGTTGCCGGATGCGCAAGCGCAGTTCATCTGCCGTGGCGTTTTCCAACACGATTGTACCTGTACGCCACGATGCTTTTTGCTCAGCGTTGGTTATTTGTCGGCTTAATTGGGTATTGCGATAAATCGCTTGTTCGTCCGCTCTTAATTCCACGCTTTGATTGTTTTGAGTGGACACGTTCACTTTTCCGCTCAACACGCTGATTTCCTGAAACGGTAGTTCCGGGTAGCTCTGAATCGTAAAACTTGTTCCAAGCACCCGTACCGTCAGCCCGTTGCGCAGATGAACGATGAATGGCTGCCGGGCATTGGGTTTTACGTCGAAAAAGGCTTCGCCTTCGTCTAACCACACTTCCCGAAAGTTTTCACGTAAGGCCGTACCCGAGTTTAAAATGATCTCCGAACAAATCGCGTGTAATTGCCGCTTTTTCCTTAGCCGATAATTTTTCTTCTTTCATTCCATTATCGATGAGATGTCTAGAACGGATAAAATTACTACTTTTGTTTCAGATTGCAAGCAACCGATGAGATATTATTAAGAG
>JBGZJM010000215.1:0-4386 GCA_041848845.1 Petrimonas sp.
CTCCATTCCCGGCCATATTTACCCGGGATTCAGGTTGAACAACCAGTATTTCGCCATTGAAGCAACAGGCATCGGGGGGGCGGGTTTAGGAAATATCATGTCGTCGCAACAAGCGCTGGAAGCGGGAATGAACCAACTGAAACAGTTCTTCCAGGCTCAGGCGGCCGGTGACGAACGGTATATGATGATCGATGTGAACGGTCTTATCAGCCAGGGCATAGTTCCGATGGAGTTGAAAGACGATACCTACATGCGCCAGAAAGTGGATGAATACAGTTCGTTATGGGCAGGTGGCGGAGGCAATATCGGAAAACCCCAAATGACGGGAAACATGAATATGGCTTCAAATACGCAACCGGGCGGCAGGAACAACACCGGCAACAACGATGCATCTTCGGGAATGAGCACCTACAGCAAAGGCATTACGTTTAGTTATCCGGCAGGATGGAATATCGTTTCCAGCCCCTATCCGCAAATGCCTGCTCTTACGGCCCTCATTGTTTCTCCGCAGCAAAATCAGGCAATTGAAGTATATTCCATTCCGGGCACGACCGATGTGGGCACGGCCGTTAACTATCTGGTACAAATTTATCAGTCGATGGGAATGCAGATCACTTACCAGTCCGGCGGCCAGCGAAACGGATTCACGTATATACAAGGCAGCACATCAGGCTCAAACGGTACGGCCGGATGGTACGGAGCCTTCCGCCCGAGAAACAACCGGGTGGAAGGCGTTTGTGTTCCCAATTCCATGCAACAGATCCTTTCCACTTTAAAATAAAACGACAAGATGAAACAGAAGATATTGCTTTTAATTCTTTTTCTGCCCCTTGGCATGCAGCTGTTTGCACAAGCGCAACCGATAGACCCGACTGCTTTGACGCAAAATATCGACATGAATATCGATAACTTGGGCGATGCCAAAATGGAGTTCACCATGAAAATGGATGCTTCGCAGTGGAACACGTTCATAAACAGTGAATATGCCAAGAATCAATCTCTTTTTCGCCGGGATATGGAAAGGGAGATGATGTGGGTGCTTATTGATGACATCGACATGACCTTGGACGATAAGAACCGGGTGGCCAAAGCTACGATGAACGTAAAGAGCGTGGCTTCATACTCCGGCAATAACCTGTGGACGTTGAAGTTAGGTGGAAAAGACGTAACTCTCACAAAAATATCGGATAATTGTTACCTGATGACCAACAACATCGTATCGGCCGACGGAGGCATTATCCAGCAATTGCAGAAATTCATTTTTCCTGCCGGAGCCGCCAACGTGCGACAGGATAATGACCGGTACGGAAACACGGTTATCCTCTACGATTTGCCCGTCAGAGAAGCGGGGATGACGGGCGGAATCACCATCGCAGGGATCATCCTTATTCTATTGGGAGGCTTATGGTTGTTGTGGCAGCAGATAAGAAAACGTTCGCTAAACAAGCATATTCCGGCATCCGCGGAAGCGGTTAAATAAGTTTCCAAACAACAACTTTTAATTCCGGTATTAAAATGAAACATAAAACGCTGATTTCCTATACTTTTTTAATAATCCTTTTAACCGTTATCCATTCTTGTGCAACCATGCAAAAAGGAATGAACGATATCGATCAATTAATTTTAAAAAAGATAGAAGGCGCTTCTTCCAATATGGATATTAACCAACTTCAGGGTAAATGGAAGATAATAGCCCTTTATAAAGGCGATTATGAAAATTTCAGAAAATCGGGACGCTTCGGGAGACAACCCGAGAATATTTATAGAAAATCGTGTTCCAATAACGAAGAAGAATTGTTTGTGTTTGATATTCCCCAAAAAACATATCGACGCATCAATTGCGGCATCGTCTCAAATCCAGTGATCTGGACAGCCACGATAGGAAAATCGAACATTACTTTAACAACCGCTTCCGGCGAATCGATCGGTATTGTACGGCAAACGGAAAAAGAGTTGATGATGGAAGGCAATTTCGTTTTCGATATCAACAAACCTGTAACCGGGTTATACGTATTGGAGAAAACCGGAAATTAAACCATTAGTTATCATCACCACATAAAAAATTATCAACAATGAGAACAGAACAAACAAAACAAAAAGAAAAACCGGTTGAGCTATACGAAGCTCCCGCCATTGAAGTGATAGACGTTGAACTGGGACAGAACATCTTAGGCTCCGCACCCGATTTTCCGGGAGAGGGCGCGTAAAAAACTCTTTTCGTTATTCAGGAATCAATTTACTGTTATCAGCCACTTTGAACAATTCAACAAAAGTCTATCAAAGTCTTGGTTCTACAATCTTGGCTCTTGATTCTAAAAAAAATTACAAACACATGAAAACAATTAAATTATTCGTTACGGCAGTTACTCTCATCATACTGGCAAGCTGCCAACAACAGGAAGATATGTTCCGGCAGGATTTGCCTGCCGGCATAGCCGGAAAAGTAACCGTGCGTGCCGAACTGCCCACCGGCGAGGCTTCTACGCGCACGGCAATGGATAATTACAAGAATGTGGCCAATTACGATGCGTTCCGTCTGTTTTGGCAAGAGGGCGATGTGATTGAGGGAGTTGCCTGGCAGGGCGATGACGCTGCCTGGTGGGAGAATGCCAAAACTTTAACCATTCCGGCATTAACGGCTGATAACTTGACGGACGAAAATAAAAAAGCGACATTTACGTTCGATATTCCCGACGGATTCGATGCTTCACAGCCGTTAAAAATCGCCCTTTTCTATGTGAAAGACGCGGACAATGATGCCTATTCCGATACGTACAAGAATAATCCCATTTCTTTTTCCGTCGCGAATAAAGGATTAACGTGGCACAATGCACAAATAGCAAAGGCGGTTAAGCCGGCTGACCTCTGGGATTCCCCGAACCACACCTATCTCACCAACCGAACACCGATGACGGCACGTATGGAAATAGCGTCGGGATGGGAGCAGACGGGCGTTTCGGCGGATGTGCCTTTCAGGCATCTGGCCACCCTTTTCGGGTTTAAAATTTACAATACGTCCGATGCAGACCTTCATCTTACCGAACTTGAATTAAGCATCAGCGACCCTGCAAAAAAGATGTTCCTTTCCGACGGAGCCGTTATCGACCCCATTAGCGGAAACGCTGTACCGGATACCAATAAAGCTGCGGCAACGGCTATAACGGGTATTACCGATAATACCATAGCTGCCGCATCGGCTTATACCTATTACCTGCCGTGTGTGATAACGGGCGATATGACGGGCGTGGAATACAGTTTTAAGGTAAACGGACAATCTGCCGTTGTTAAAACCGGCAAAAATTATAAGCCGGGAGTGTGCTATTCGATAGATATAAAATGGGACGGCTCCGCTTTTTCGCTGCTCGACCACAGCCAGTCTATGATGTTTAGCTACGAACTCAGTCCGGACGGCAAAACGCTTATAAGATGGAAAGGCGATGAAACATTCATCGATATGAATGCCGACCCCCGCTTAGCCGAAGTAACCACCATAGACGGATACGATGACGAAGACTTTGGATGGCCAATACATTTCGGAGCTTTCAGCAGTAACAGAACCGTCAAAAAAATCATTATCGGCAACAAGGTTGCTACGATAAAAGCGGAGGCCTTTACGTCTTTCGAAGGTTCTAAAGAGATACATATTCCCGCTTCGGTAACCACCATTGAAGAAAACGCTTTTTTATGGGCTTCCGGCGCATTCACGGTAGATCCGGCAAATCCGGCTTATACCAGCGAAAACGGCATACTGTTCAACAAAGATAAAACGGAGTTACTGCGCTTTCCCGGCATAAAAGGAGGCGATTACACCGTGTCGGAAACCGTAAGAAGAATTCAACCCTATGCCTTTTCGAGTTGTCCCTCGCTGACTTCGGTAGTTCTTTCACCTGCGCTTACGGAAATAGGATACGACGCATTCAACAATTGTGAGCATCTTTTATCGGTTGATTTCAGTCCCTGTACTTCTCTGACGACCATTGAAGGATTGTTTAGAAATTGTGATAATCTCGAATGGGTTCATATACCTGCATCCGTTACTACATTGGGAGAGGCTGCCTTTAGTACGTATGGGGGCAAACTAAGTACGGTTATTATTGACCATCCTTCCGCATTACAAACCATTGGAGATGATGCTTTTTCGGGATGTACCTTTACTTATTTTGTAGTTCCGTCCGGAGTTACCACGCTTTCCAAAAGCGCTTTTTCAGTGTGCAGCCAACTTCAGGAAGTTTCCATTCCCGATGCAATTACACGAATTCCCGAAGCGGCATTTTGGAGATGTACGTCGTTGAACAGTATCATTATTCCGGAAAATGTTACGGATATCGACGATAGAGCATTCTATAATAACAAATTGAAAGCTGTTTACGCTTTTCCTTCGGCTGC
>JBGZJM010000216.1:0-3075 GCA_041848845.1 Petrimonas sp.
CAAAAGTATGGGCTCTTGCCGACGATCTTGGGGTCTTTGATATCGTAAGAAATGAAACACTTACCTGCTACAACGGCATTAAAGCCGGGGGGTGCGGACACTGCCCCGCATGCAAGTTGCGCAACCGGGGATTGCAGGAATATCTTGGTCAAAGAAAATAACTCTATTTGAAAAAATACCGAAATCATGTCCCAAACCGAAAACTTAAGCCTTCTCGGCAAAAAAACAGCCTACAGGCAGGACTACGCTCCCGAGGTATTGGAAGCTTTTGAAAACAAGCACCCCGATAACGACTACTGGGTTACCTTCGATTGTCCCGAGTTCACGAGCTTATGCCCCATAACCGGTCAGCCCGACTTCGCCACCATCCGGATCGATTATATCCCCGGCGCGAAAATGGTGGAAAGCAAATCGTTGAAGCTCTACCTGTTCAGTTTCCGCAATCACGGCGCTTTTCACGAGGATTGCGTCAACATCATCATGAAAGACCTCATCGGGTTGATGGATCCGAAGTACATTGAAGTTACCGGAGTCTTTACTCCCCGCGGCGGCATCAGCATCTATCCGTATGTCAACTACGGCCGTTCCGGCACCCGATACGAGAAGTTGGCAGAAGAAAGACTGTTTAACCGTTCGTTTCCAATATGAAAAAGTTATCGCGCCGGGAACGGGTCAGTCCTGTGTATAATAGCGTACCCAGTCGATGTACATCTCCACGGGCAGCTCCGCCGGATTAACCGCTCCTACCCAACTGCCGCCCAGCTGCATGTCGAGCAGCAGGTAGAACTCCTGGTCGGCAAACGGGAATTGTCCTTCTTGAGTAGTTACTATTCGCGGATAATTTTTCGTGCGGGTGCCGTTCACGTAGAAAACCAGGCTGTCCGGGTATTTTTCAAGGGCGTATACGTTGTAGGTGTCGGGATTCATGCCCACAATGGAACTGGCCGGCGGGTTAACCCGTAAACTGTCGGTTTGTGTATACCGGGAATGTACGGTTTGATAAACAAGCTTGTCGTGGCTTAACCTTTCCATGATGTCTATCTCGCCTCCATCGGGCCATTTCCCTTCTTTCGGAAGCATCCAGAATGCAGGCCAGGCACCTTTGGCGGGATTCAATTTTGCCCTTATTTCCAAACGGCCCAGTCCGAATGTCCGTTTGTCTTTGGTATACACCCCGCCCGTCAGGAAAGGAGCCGTATCGTTAGGCAAAACATGGTTCCGGATACCCCTCAGCACCAGGTTGCCGTCTTTCACGGCATACAGTCCGTCGTAATCGCTCATGTAGTTGTTCCAATCGCTTTTTCCCCGGGGAATTTTAGCCCATCGGGCCGTATCCAGCTCTTTTCCTTTGAAATCGTCTTCCCAGACCAGCGTCCACTTATCGTTTTTCGGATCGCTTTTTTTTTGTTCCGAACAAGCGGAAACATTCAACAAGAGGGCGGGCAGGATAGCCATAAAAAAAGAATTTTTCATTATTTCGTGATTTTAATTGTCTGCAAATGTAAGAAAAATAATAACGAAATAAAATTGTTGTAAAATTCAACGGTTTCAGGCCGCAATTATTTAAAATGATTACCTTTGCAAAACTTTTCGGTAAAATAAAATGAAAGCCCGGTCGCTGAAAAAATTCATGTATCTGTCCATTGCCGCGGCAGTGGCAACCATCGGTTTGAAGTTTGCAGCCTATGTGAAAACCGGATCAATGGGCTTTTTCTCCGATGCGCTGGAGTCTTTTGTGAACCTCTTTGCCGCGGTTATAGCCCTTATTCTCCTGCATATCTCTGAAAAGCCTGCCGATGAGGGGCACGAATACGGCCACGGGAAAGCCGAATATTTCTCCAGTGCCATTGAGGGCGCGCTTATCCTGATTGCGGCCTTCAGCATTATTTACACGTCAATCCCGCGGATTATCCATCCGCAACCGCTGGAAAACCTGGGTACAGGAATGCTGTTCTCCGTTGGGGCATCCTTGGTGAACCTGTTTGCAGGAATCCTGTTGATTCGAAGCGGGAAAAAACACCGGTCAATGGTGCTCGAGGCAGACGGAAAGCACCTGATGACCGATGTGTGGACTTCAGCGGGAGTTATTGCGGGGGTTTTGGTGGTAAAATTTACGGGGCTTCCGGTACTCGACCCCATCATCGCTATTCTTGTTGCGTTGAACATTGTTTATACAGGGTACAAGCTCATCGGCAGATCGACAAGCGGACTGATGGACGCCTCCATCCCTCAGGAAGAAATCAGGCAGATTACAGGCTACTTCGATTCGCTGAAAGGAAAGAACATCGATTATCATTCGTTGTTGACGCGCCAGGCCGGATACCGGAAGTTCATATCGTTTCATTTATTGGTTCCGGGGGACTGGACGGTAAAAGAAGGACACGACTGTGCCGAAATAATCGAACAGCACATAGAGAACATGTTCGACGGAACCGTCACCGTAACCACCCACATCGAGCCCATTGAAGATCCGTTATCGCTGAACGACATCAAAATCGACCGGATGAATTATTCCGACGACAGCGGTTTGGACATCCGGTGAGCGGATGATGGCTTTGCCGGCAGAAAAGAGCCGTTCCCGGCAAAATTCCGCATCAACCCTTCGGCAATGCCCCCGTAGTCAGAATCAATACCAGCAACGAGAGGATGGCATACAGCTCGGGGAATACCGCCAACACCATGGTGGTACCGAACACGTTGTGTCCGCCGCCGATAGCGGTAATACCGTTGGCGCATACCTGCGCCTGACGAATCGCCGAAAAGAGGCAGACAAACCCAACCGCTACCGAAACGCCAAAAATGGCGGCAGCGTTGAACATGGTGATACCGCTTGCCAAAAACGGCTGCACCATGAAGAAGCCTACCAGCCCGTAAATCCCTTGCGACGAGGGCAAAGCGCTTAACGCGATATACGAACCCATGCCTCCCGGATTTTTCTTCAACGCACCTACCGACGCACTTCCGGCAATGGTTACACCGTAAGCGCTCCCCACACCGGAGAGAATAATCATGACGGCAACTCCTAAATAAGCAAAGATAATTGGTTCCATAAAAATAAATATAAATATAAATTAA
>JBGZJM010000217.1:0-9642 GCA_041848845.1 Petrimonas sp.
GACATGGTTTTGCTGATGTCGGTTAATCCTGGTTTTGGCGGTCAGAAATTCATCGAGCATTCGGTGGAGAAAGTTAAGGTGTTGAAAGAATTGATTCTCCGGAAAAATGCGCGGACGCTTATCGAGGTTGACGGCGGAGTGAATCTTGAAACCGGAAAAAGACTGGTGGAGGCTGGAGCGGATGTGCTGGTTGCCGGAAATTTTGTTTTCTCTTCCGAAGACCCCATACATGCGATTCATCAACTGAAATCGTTGTAACTTTCTGGAAAACACTTCCTCATAAGCGTGACGGTTATGAGCGATCTTGTGGCTAAAATACCTTTTCTCCGGTTATTGCTCCCGGCAGTAGTCGCCATATCCGTGTCGGCTTTTTTAATTGAACCGGCTTATCCCTGGATAATTTGCATGGCGGGTGTGGGAGCAATGGCTGTCTCTTTTTTTATTCCGGAAAGAAAACAGTTCGCCTGTCGCTGGCTTTTTGGGGCGGGGTTGTTTGTTTTTGTTTTCGGCTTGTTTTCCTTTTTGTTCCGGCAAAAAAAGGAGGAATCCCAATGGTGTTTTGCGGACAAACCGATGGCTTGTATCGGTACGGTTATTGAGGTTCCGCGGGAAAAACCGCGCTCCTTTGCCTGTAATGTGAAAATCAACTATCCGGTAAACCGTAAAATCGTGGTTTACCTGCAGGAGGAAGACAGGGTGAGGAGCATCAACCCCGGGGATGAGATAATTTTTGTTGCCCGGATCCGGCCTTTTAAGAACTTCGGCAATCCGGATGATTTCGACTATGTCCGGTTTATGCGAAACAACGGTTTTTCAGGTACCGCCTATTTGTTTTCATCCAATTGGCATTTCACCGGAAAAGAACATGCCTCGCCGTACGTCTCGGCACAGAAAGTTCGAAAAAATGCGTTGGAGTTTTACCGTATGTTTGAATTGGATAACGAGGCTTATTCATTAATTTCCGCTCTTACGCTGGGTTACAAGCACGATTTGACAAACGAATTGCGGGAGGCTTTTCGTGCGTCGGGAACAGCTCACGTGTTGGCCGTTAGCGGGTTGCATGTGGGAGTTATTTACGGTATTTTCGCGTTCCTTTTTTCTTTTTTAGGAAAAACGGGCGTGAAGTTCGTGTTAAAACAAATTCTTGTTATTGCCGCTTTGTGGCTTTACGCTTTTGTTACGGGGCTTTCTCCGTCGGTTCTCCGGGCAACCCTGATGTTCACGATTGCTTCCGTGGGATGGATGAGGGGCAGAAAAGGTTTCACGCTAAACGCGCTGGCCGCGGCCGCTTTTTTTATCCTTGTTTTCAATCCGATGAGTCTTTTCAACGTTGGGTTTCAAATGAGTTTCATAGCGGTACTGGCTATTTTATCCTTTAATCCGGTGCTGGATAGCCTGTACCGGCCGAAGAACAGGATAATAAAAAACTGCTGGGGTTTGTTTTCCGTGTCCGTATCCGCTCAAGCAGGTGTTTTTCCCATTGCCTTGCATTATTTCGGCACTTTCCCAACCTTTTTCTTTATGGCCAATATGCTGGTAGTGCCGTTAATGGGCATGATTATCTATGCCTGTGTCCCGGTCATTCTCCTTACAGGATTAAGGTCTCTTCAATCCGTTATTGTCGACGGGCTCTACCCGGTTTTTGGATGGATTTTGAAAGCGTTGATCCTCGTTGTGTTGAAGGTCGTCCGTTTTATCGAGACCCTTCCCTATGCACAATTGTCAGGTAAGCCTGTTTCCACGCTTCAGATGATGCTGTTGTTCCTTATCCTCGCCGCTGCTTTTAGATTTTTCACTCATAAGAGGGTTGGGAGCCTGATTACCGGTTTAGCTTGCTCCCTGGTCTTTATCTTGACATTCACATACGCCGAACTATCCCGGAAGCCTGTTCAATTAGCCGTATTTAATAGGCCCGGTTTCAGCGATATCGGTCTTTACGCGGATGAAAAACGGGTTTATTTCGACCTGAAAGAGAACGGTTTTATTCCGCATCCGTCAAGGTCGATACTGCGTTTGTCCGGAAGCATTTATTCGCATGCGGAGACATCCCGGCCGCTGGAAGTTGACGTGTTGATCCTGTCGCATGACCCCTCCTTCTCAATAATGCAGTTGACGAACATTTTTCGTATCGGGCAAATCGTGCTGGACAGTTCAATTCCCCTGTACGGCAGAACCCGGTTAATGAGGGAGTGTGAAAAGCTGGGAATTTCCTGTCACGATGTGGAAGAAGATGGGGCATATCTCATAAATTTGTAGTAATTTTGATCTTTTCTATAAAAATGAACTATTTCGAACCCTTATCGGAGGTTATTGACAAGTCGTCCGTACAACAGGTGCGGGAGCTGATCGAAAACAGCAGCCAGATATTGATTACCACACACCTCTCTCCCGACGGCGATGCATTGGGTGCATCCTTGGGGCTGTATCACTTTCTGAAGTTGAAGAAGAAAGATGTCAAGCTGATGGTTCCCAATTCGTTTCCCTATTTTTTGAAATGGATGGCCGGATCCGGTGATATTCTTGTTTACGAAAACAATCCGAAAGCCGCACAGGTTATTTTCGATCACGCCGATCTGATTTTCAGCCTCGATTACAACATCCCTAAACGGATAGGGAATATGGCATCTCTTCTGGAAAAATCCGCTGCCCGTAAAGTGCTTGTCGATCATCATCTTTTTCCCGGGGATAATTACGATGTGGTTATCTCTTATCCCGGAATTTCATCGACCAGCGAGCTGATTTTCAGGTTGCTGTACCAGGCGGACAGGTACGAGGAAATCGACAAAACGGTGGCGGAATGTATTTATTGCGGGATGATGACCGATACCGGTGGTTTTACGTTTAACTCCAATAATCCGGAAATTTACCTGATAATCAGTTTGCTGCTCAGAAAGGGGATTGACAAGGACCGGATTTATTCGCTGGTTTATAACAACCTTACCGAAGACCGGTTCCGGTTGTTGGGCTTCACCCTGTCGCAGCGAATGAAGGTTTATCCCGAACTTCACACGGCACTCATCTGGCTATCGCTTGAAGACCGGAAGCAGTTCAGTTACAACAAAGGCGATACCGAAGGATTCGTGAATTATCCGCTCAGCATCAAGGACATTATTTTTTCCGCATTTATTCGTGAAGACGAGGAGATGGTGAAGCTCTCGTTCCGCTCCCAAGGCTCTTTCCCCACCAACGAGTTTGCGGCTCAATTCTTTCACGGCGGCGGACATCTGAATGCCTCGGGCGGAGAACATTATGGTACGCTGGACGAAGCTGTTTCCCGGTTTGAAGCCGGCATCGGGTTGTACGCCGAAAAACTGGGGAATACGCCGAAGTAAGGCGTATCTCCTGTTTTTTCCGATGTTTATAGTTTATTTTGTGTGAAATAACATTTTTTTTAAAGGGGATTGCTTACATTTGTAACCAATTTCTAATTTTTTGCAATTTAAAAAATGAAAAAAACACATAGGATTATATTGTTCTTGTTGGGTCTGGCTCTTGCTGTTGTTTCCTGTAATAAGACAAAGACTTATGCCGAACACTTGAAGGATGAAAACAAGGCGATAGAGAAATTTATTCTCCAAAATAAATTGGTTATATTGGAAAGTCTTCCTGAAGACACGGTTTTCAAACCCAATGAGTTTTACCGTGACCCGGCAACAGGGGTTTATTTAAACATAGTTGAGAAGGGTATTCCACACACGAACGTGAAATTGGGAGAAGAAGTTTATATTAGATACAGCGGGTTGAGGTATTTTGCCAATGAAAAAGATACGGTAAGTTATTCCAACATGGATCTTGTTCGTTCGCCCTTTCCCGAAACAGTTATTTATAGAGGCCCGGTAACGATGAAGAACAAAGACCTTTATTCTTCTTCTACGCCGGCTTGGGCGGTTCCCCTGTCTTTAATCGGACATAGTGGCAAGGTTAAATTGATAGTTCCTTTTAACATGGGATCGAATTACGACCGGTCTAACTTCCGGACATCGCCTACGACCACCTATTACGATAACGTTCAATACCGATTCGAATCGCAATCATAACGCACTATGACACTTATTAAATCCATATCCGGTATCAGAGGTACAATTGGAGGACAGACGGGAGATAACCTTACTCCGGTGGATATCGTGAAATTTGCATCGGCCTATGCCTTGTTTATCAAAAAATCCACCGGAGAAGCGAAGCCGAAAATAGTGGTAGGCAGAGATGCGCGGATGTCGGGCAACATGGTGCACAGCCTTATTACCGGCGCCTTGACGGGGATGGGATGCGACGTGGTGGATGCAGGTATGGCAACAACGCCCACCACCGAAATGGCCGTAGTAAAGGAATCCGCTTCGGGAGGTATCATTATTACCGCCAGCCACAATCCTAAACAATGGAATGCGCTTAAATTGCTGAACGGCAGGGGGGAATTCCTGAATGCCGAAGAGGGCAACGAGATATTGGAGCTGGCCGAGGCCGGAAGTTTTGAATATGCTCCTGTGGATGAATTGGGAAAAGTCAGTCACAAACAATACTTGCACGCTCATATCCAAAGCATTCTTCAATTGGAGCTGGTGGATCCGGATGCCATAAAAGCCGCCCGGTTCAGGGTGGCTGTGGATGCAGTCAACTCCGTTGGCGGAAACGCTGTTCCCGAGTTGTTGTATGCCTTGGGAGTAAAAGAAGTGTTTAAATTGCATTGCGCCACGCACGGAAATTTTTCACATAACCCGGAACCCTTGCCGCAGAACCTGACCGAATTGGCGTCGTTGATGAAAAGCTCCCGGGCTGATGTGGGTTTTGCCGTCGATCCCGATGTTGACCGCCTGGTTATTTACGCCGAAAACGGAGAGCCGTTCGGCGAAGAATATACGCTGGTGGCCGTTTCGGATTACATATTGCAGCATACCCCCGGAAATACGGTCTCGAACCTGAGTTCTACCCGTGCCTTGCGGGACGTCACCCGACGACGGGGCGGTGAATACTTTGCCGCCGCGGTAGGAGAGGTGAATGTGGTGGCAAAGATGAAGGACGTAGGGGCCGTAATCGGGGGCGAAGGAAACGGCGGAGTTATCTACCCGGCGTCGCATTACGGGCGTGATGCGTTGGCGGGCATCGCCCTGTTTTTGACACAGCTGGCGAGATCCGGGAAAAAGGTGAGCGAACTCAGGGCGGAGTACCCCGCTTATTTTATGTCGAAACAGAAAATCGAACTTACTCCCGATATCGATACCGATGCCATCCTGCAAAAGGTGAAAGAACGGTTCAACGGGGAACAGGTGACGGACATCGACGGTGTGAAAATTGATTTTCCCGATAAATGGGTACATTTGCGTAAATCGAACACGGAACCCATTATTCGGATTTATTCGGAAGCAAAATCTCAGGAAGAAGCGGAAGAGGTTGGTAAACAGATTATTGATATTATCAAGGAACTCAAATAAAAGAAAGGTTAATTTCAACAATTACCGTATATTAAGACATCTTCTGTTTTAGTTGCGGTATTTTTTTGTTGAAAAACAGACGATGGTGCAGCATGAAAGAACGCTTGATCAGTGATGATGACATAAGAAAGTTTCACCCGGTCTTCCGGGGGAAAAACGGAGACAGGTACATCAAATGGGGAATGAAATTATCGGGGCTCAACAAAGCCTGTGAGGTCTACGATAGATCCAAACACCTGACGGGGGTGGCTTTCTGCACCGATTTGCTAGACAAGTTGGGGCTTAAGCGTACCGTTGTTAACGATCAGGTTTTGGAATCCTTCAAGGATAAGCCCTTTATAGTGGTGGCCAATCATCCCAACGGCCATGTCGACGGGATTGCGCTTATTGAAACCGTTGCGTCGAGAGTGAAAAACTTTAAGGTAATGGTTAACTTCATTTTGGGGCTGGTGGATACGATGGAAGAAAACTTCATAAAAGTGAATCCGTACAAGCATACCGACAAAATGAAGCACATTTCGCTTTCGGGGATAAAAGAGTGTATCGACCATATCCGGAAAGGGAACCCGATGGGATTTTTCCCTGCGGGATCGGTTTCCCGGTTGAAGTTCCGCGCCGGCAGACTTATGATCTACGATCGCCGCTGGCAGTCGTCGGTCATAAAACTGATTCAAAAGGCCAAAGTTCCTGTCATTCCACTGTACATCGATTGCCGGAACCGCTACCTGTTCTATGCTACCCGGTTCCTCAACTGGCAATTGCAGAGCCTGGTCCTGTGTCACGAGCTGTACAACAAGAAAAGGAAAGAAATGACATTGACATTTGGAGAACCGGTTATGCCCGATGTGATCCGGTCCATCAGCAATGCCGATGAGTTGGGTGATTTTTTACGCGATAAAACCTACGCATTGGCAAAAAAGAGGTAAATTTGTGAGTAAGAACATGGCCAGACAAAATATACAACAAGTTAAACAGCGTTTCGGCATTATTGGTGTTTCTTCCGAATTGGACAGGGCCATCGATGTCGCTTTACAGGTTGCACCTACCGACCTTTCGGTGCTGATTACGGGTGAGAGTGGCGTGGGGAAGGAAAACTTCCCGCAGATCATTCATCAGTACAGTCGCCGCAAGCACGGTCCCTATTTTGCCATTAACTGCGGGTCTATTCCCGAAGGAACCATCGATTCCGAACTTTTCGGACACGAGAAAGGATCGTTTACAGGTGCCACGGCAACCCGCAAGGGATATTTTGAAGTCGCCGACGGTGGGACGCTTTTTCTCGATGAAGTAGGGGAGTTGCCGTTGTCCACGCAAGCCCGCTTATTGCGCGTGCTGGAAACCGGAGAGTTTATAAAAGTAGGTTCTTCCCAGGTGGAAAAGAGTGATGTCCGGGTGGTTGCGGCTACCAACCTGAATATTGCCCGGGCCATTGAAAGGGGAAAGTTCAGGGAAGATTTGTTTTACCGGTTAAATTCGGTTCCTATCCGCATCTCTCCGCTGCGTGACAGAAAGGAAGATATCGCGTTGCTGTTCCGGAAATTTGCCGGTGATTGCGCCGAGAAATACATGATGCCCTCCATCACACTGACCGATGATGCCCGGGAAATGCTTACAAATTTTCGTTGGCCCGGTAACGTCCGGCAACTGAAGAATGTAACGGAGCAAATATCGGTGATTGAGCATGAACGCGTGATTACCCCCGAGATTTTGCAGAAATACCTGCCCGGAACAGATGCGGCATTGCCTGTGCTCGCTTCACAATCAAGAGATTCGGATCAGAAAGTCTTCTCGTCGGAACGGGAGATTTTATACCAGGTCCTTTTCGATATGAAAAAAGACATTAACGATTTGAAAAATGTGGTGAAAACTATTCTGGAAGATGCGGCAGCTTCGGTTCCCCAGAATGAGAGCCCCATTTTCCATTCGCCAGCCGCCCCTCAGGACAAGGCCCCGGTGACACTACCGTTGATGCCTGAAAAAAAACATCCGGCGGAGGTTCATGACCGATCCGATTTTCAGGAGGCAACCGAAGTTGAAATTGCCAATTTATCACTCGAAGATGCTGAAAAGGAGATGATCGCGTTAGCGCTGGAGAAGCATAACGGGAAGCGTAAATTGGCCGCCGGCGAACTGGGTATTTCGGAACGCACGTTGTACAGAAAGATCAAGGAGTACAATTTGGAGAAATTATGAAAACAATAAGAAATACAGCGGTGCTGTTTATCCTGTTGACTTCCTGTTCCATTTCCTACAAGTTCAGTGGAGCCTCCATCGATTATAACCTGACTAAAACCTTGCAGCTGGGCACTTTCGTGAATCAGGCTCCGTTGGTTTATCCGCCGTTGGAGTCGCGCTTCAACGAAGCATTGAAGGATATGTTTACGCGGAACACCCGGTTGCAGTTTGTGAATCAGAACGGCGATATGGAGATCGAAGGTGAAATTGTGGGTTACGAGCTGACGCCGCTTGCCGTGCAGGAAGATGCGTTTGCCGCCGAGACCCGCTTGACGATGAATGTCCGCATGCGTTTTCGCAACAATAAAATCCCGGGGCAGGATAAGGAAGAAACTATTTCTGCCAACCGCACCTTTTCCAGTAATGTTAACCTGACAGACGTACAGGACCAACTGATTAGAGAGCTTACGGATGAAATTGTAGATCAGATTTTCAATACGACTATGGCAAACTGGTAAGATGGATAAATCGGATTTTTTTAGTTATATCGCGGATAACGGGAAGTTGGATGAAAGAAGCCTGAGCGAGCTGGAGAACCTGGTTGAGGAGTATCCCTGTTTTCAAACCGCTCATTTGTTGTTGGCCAAGAACCGTTACTTGACCTGCCGGGAAGAATTTGAAAAGAACCTGGCAAAAACGGCCGTTTTCTGCGCCGACAGAAGCCGGTTCTTTTATCTTGTCAACAACGATAAATATGCCCGGTTTTTCCCGAAAGAAACGGCATTGAGCCCTGTCGACAGGACTCAGGCCTTGTTGAACGCTTATCTGGATGGTTTTTCCGAAGAACCCCGGGAAATCCCGGCAATGGAGACAAGCATCGTTTCCACGGATTATTTCACTTATCTGCAGAGCCTGGAGAAAGAGCCGGGCGGAGAAATTGCAGAGGCCCGTCAAAACGAATTCAAGCATCAGGACATCATTGACAGTTTTCTGGAAAAAGCCGCGGCTAACGAGATTACGATCACTTCGCTGGAAAGGGAACCGGCCAAAACTCAAGAAGTAGATGCAGAGCCGGACAACGGTGGATTTTTAACGGAAACGCTTGCGAAGATTTACATTAAACAAAAAAAATATGAACAGGCGTTGACAATTATTCGGCAATTAAGTTTGAATTTTCCAAAAAAAAGTGTTTACTTTGCCGACCAAATCCGATTTCTGGAACTTTTGATACTCAACGAGAAAAATAAAAAAGAATAAACATGTATATTTTTATTACCATCCTTATTTTAATTGCTGCCATCCTGATGATTCTCATCGTGTTGGTGCAAAACTCCAAAGGCGGTGGACTGGCAGCGGGCTTTTCATCATCGAACCAGATAATGGGTGTACGCAAAACAACCGACTTTCTGGAAAAAGCAACCTGGACCTTGGCTGCTACCATTATCGTTTTAAGCATATTGACGGCAAAGTTCACCACCTCGAGGTCGACCGTTCCCCAATCGCAGGTTGAAGTTCAGCAGCCGGCGCCGCTCAATCCAACAACAGCGCCCGACGTGACTCCGGTGCAGCCGGTTACCCCGCCTGCGGAATAACGGGTTTCGACACGAACAATACAGGAAAGAGAGAAGCTTCACGGTTTCTCTCTTTTTCATATACGGGTGTTTGCCAAACCCGAACGGCCCGGTTATTTAATCGATAAAAAATATATTTTTGCGTCCACCATGGGATTACTCGGTTCCGCTTACCCCGATCTGGCGTTAGAATTGATGAAAAAAGAAACAATAAATCCGACTCATTATGGAAATTTATGATCCGGCTGCCTCAAAAGTGGATAAAGGCACGTCCTCCAGCAATACATTAATCCATAACCGTTAATCCGTAATAAGACATTGCTAACTAAGTATATATAGACTTCCGTTGCGATGATGCATCAGCAAAAGTATGCATAACTTTACCATCTCCATCTTTTTTGAATAGCACTTTGTTTTCCTTCTCATTCTTGCCGGGAAATGTCGAAATAAACTGTTATCGTATGGATAAC
>JBGZJM010000218.1:0-4739 GCA_041848845.1 Petrimonas sp.
AACCGTAAATCATCGATTTCAGGATGGAGGTCCAGACAAAACTCTCCCGGAAGAAAAACTGAATTCCGTATATATACGTGGAAACCGGAGGAGTACCCGTGAAAAGACAGATGATGTATCCGCCAAACATGCCCAGAAACATACTCAATGCCACCAATACGGGCATAAAAAACACAAACGCCGAAACTTTGGGCATGATCAGGTAATTGGCCGAATTCACCCCCATAATATCCAAGGCATCAATCTGTTCCGTAACGCGCATCGTGCCAATTTCCGAAGCAATGTTGGAGCCTACTTTTCCGGACAGGATCAAACACATGATGGTGGAAGAAAATTCCAGCAGAATTATTTCGCGCGAAACCACTCCGACCGTGAAGCGGGGCAGTAAAGGAGAAGCCACGTTTATGGCAATCTGCATAACAATAACCGCCCCGATAAAGAAGGAGATGATGATAACCAGCCAAATGGAGTTGACCCCCAGCTTATATACTTCCTTCGAGAATTCTTTAAAAAATTCTCGAGCCCGGTCGGGCGGAGCCATCACTCTTCTCATCAGCCCGACATACTCGCCGACACTCTCTAAAGAACTTATAATGCTCATTTCATCGGGAATTAACGTGCACAAAGATAGGCAATGTTTTTTATTTTGATGATTGGCGGAGTAAAACAATTGGGAGAAATAATTGTATTATCTTTGTCAAATGTACGAATACAACGACAAAGAACTGGGGAAAATCATCGTGATACCCAATACCCGGACCAAGAGGATTATCGCCCGAAGAAAAGGGGAATATATCCAGTTGACCGTTCCGTTCGGATTTACTCCCAAAAGGCTACCCTCCGTGCTTGACGATATGCGTCATCGATTAAGGACGGCATTCCCCGTTAAAGATCAACTGATTACGGAAGACTCCGTATTGGAAACGTTCTCGTTTACCGCGAGGCTATCGAGGACGCACCTCGTGGAAAGCGTAAAAATGAGATTGAAAGACGGCAATTTAACCGTTTTTGTTCCCGGGAATTTCGATTTGGAAAACTCCGCTTCTCAACATATCGTCAAAGAAATGATCAGGCACGCTTTGCGGCACGAAGCCAAGAGAATTTTACCGGAAAAAACACGAAAATTTGCTCAAGAACTCCACCTGCAGGTAAACGATGTAAAAATCAACAAAAGTGTGTCGCGCTGGGGAAGTTGTTCCCACCGGAAAATCATCAATTTTTCTTATTACACGATGCTGTTGTCCGAAAAACATATCGATTATGTGATCCTTCATGAACTGGCCCATACGGTTGAACTGAATCACAGTGAAAAATTCTGGAAGCTGCTTGATCATTTTTGCGGCCAAGACGCCAAAACCATCAGCCGGTCGCTCAGAAAATACCGGTCAACGGCCTATCAATTGTTGAGACCCTGATTCACAAATCTTTCAGCATTATGTCACTGGGAGATTCATAAACAGACATTCGTGTATGCATCAAGGCATTCCAGTGCCGGGCAAAATCCCCTTCCACATCAATCCGGAAATCTTCCGAACCCTTCTTGTCTATCTGTTCTATCAGATCATTAACGGTCAACAAATTAATATCCAGGGCGGGCTGATAGGCCATAACGCGGTCATCATCGGGCGTAGGGGTCGGTGAAATCACCTGAAGCTTGTGCAGTTCATCGATAATATCGTTGGTCAACTTAATGGGTATTTTGCACTTCATCGAGATCTGATCGGCGGTAAGCGGGGTTTCACCTTCCGCGAACCGCCTTACAATTACCGATGCGATCATGATGGTAAAGAAATCCCGAAAACGGCGGCTGATGTTTTTAGTTTCCCTGTCGAAAGAAAATTTCCGGACATTTTGTGCCGAATAGGACAACTCTGCCCCTATCAGCACAATAAACCAGGACATCTGTACCCACAAGAGCAACAGCGGTATGGCGGCAAAGGCTCCGTAAATGGCATTGTACTTTGCTATCCACAACTGGCCGTTCAAATAGATCATCTGAAAAAGCTGAATGGCGATACCGCCGATAATCCCTCCGATCAACGCGCTTGCCCATTTCACTTTTGTGTTGGGCATAAACCGGTACAAAAGCGTTAAGGTGATGATCATTACTAAAAAAGGAAGGATATTTAACACCTGGGTTACCACAGGATCGAGGATATAACTGAACTTATCGAACGGGCCCGTGGAAGCCTGTATAAGAGCCGTCAGGCTGTAATTCAGGACGGCAAAAACAGGCAACAGCAGAATGAGTGCGAAGTAGTCGACCGCTCTCCGTTGGATGGATCGCCCTTCTTTCACCCCCCAAATACGGTTAAAACTGTTCTCGATATCGGAAAACAGTATGATAACGGTATATAACAGCAAGATAACCCCGATTCCGGCAAAAACACCCCCCTTGGCATGCTCCAGGGAGTTGTTGACCAGCTTGATGATGGTCTCAATGGTAAAGGAGGTCGTCTCCGACACATCGATCAGGGTATCGGCCGTCATTTCCGTATCGCTGTTGTTGAAGAAGTCGAAAATCTGGCTTTCCAGAATTTTCTCGAACCCGAAACCGCGGGCGATGGCAAACAACACGGCCAGCATGGGAACGAGGGAAAGGATCGTACGGTATGTCAACGACCGGGAACTGGCTCCGAGGTTTTGCTCCTGCACACCTCTAACGGTGAGCATGGTGACTTTAAGAACATTGTATAAAACATTCTTTTTATTGGAGAAATTTTCGGGATTTAGCCGCCAGATTTCGTAAGTAAGAAAGTGAACCCATTCCTTTATTTGGAGCCTGATCCTTTCAAACAACCCCGGCTTGTCTTCCTCCTGTTTCGAAACTCTTTTTTTCCTTTTCAGCATACCGGCAAAATAAAAAAGCAGCGGGCCTGTAAGCCGGGTTCTGTATCCCGACAAGTCGGGATGTTTGTCATTTATCTAAGCGACCTACCCCTCGGCATCGGGCGAGCAACCCTACCCATCCGATATACATGGTCTTGCAACCCATAAGACGTACGGCATGCCGTGTTACCACGGCACCCGGTAAGCTCTTACCTTACCTTTTCACCCTTGCATCGTAATCTCCCGAGAAAACGAAGCGGTTGTTTTCTGTTACGCTACTCTGCCCTCACGGACAGCTTCCCGTTAGGAAGTATGGTGCTCTGCGTTGCCCGGACTTTCCTCCCCGAATCCCGACAAGTATCGGGACCGAAGCGACAAACCGGCCTGCTGCAATTGCAAAAGTAATACTAAATTAACGATTCAGCACAATTACACCTGATTTTTTACACCTCGCAAACATATTACGAATGTCCATTTACCGGCTGCAATTAGCCGTCCAGGTCGCATCGTCCTTTACAACAAGCATCGTAAGTTCGCTTTTTGTAATGGTAATCCCCGTGAATCCCCACCCCATTGCTTTCAGCTTATGCCGTTAAATATGTTATCTCTTTCCTCCGAGCAACAGCGTCAAGAGCAGGAAAACATTGTCATTACCGGCAAAGGCGATTGTGAAGACGCACCGACAAAAGGTTCAATTAACCGTATACCTCGAAAACTTGCGCATAAACGACTCGTAATACGTTTTTGACACCGGCAGGCCGGGGGTATTTTCGGCATCCAGTTCAAGCACAATCCCTCCTTTCACTTTTTTCAGAATCTTCACTTTGTCCAGGTTCACTATATAAGAGCGGTGACAACGTACCAACGGAGTATCTTTTGTCAGGTTTTCCTCCATCCATTTCAGCGAATTGCGAAGCAAAAAGCGGGATTGCCTGGATTTGTTCAGGTAAAAGATGGTGGCGTAATTATCGGCAGATTCAATATAGAGCAGGTTCTCCAGGGTGATCGAAATCTTCAGGTCCCCCTTTTCGTCCGGAAACGCTACCAGGGTTCTCGTATGCGAGTCCACCGTTTTTTCCTGTTCCATGTTTGCTAACAGCAAACTTTTCTCCTTCCACGAGAAGTAAAGCCACGAAATAGCATAGGGCAACAACAGCACCAGGGCCGTGTTTACAGTACTTTGACGAAAAATATCCATAAAATCCCTGCCGGCACCCTCCTTGGGCACGAATTTCGAAAAAAGTGAATAAAACACGGCCATGGCCAGTATTTCACACAAGATCCACAAGCCGTATTGCCAATAAAGAATATCGTTTTTTTTTCGAACAGGCCACAAGAATAACACGGCTGACAACCACCACCAACATTCCGGTAAGGATGATCAGGCTGGAAAAAGTAAAATACTTGAAGTCGGAAATAGCGGGATACCATGCCCTTGAGCCGAAAGGTTGGAAGACGTTGATGAACAGCAACGCAAAAACCGCCGTGAACACGATCATTTTTACCGTGTTGCCTTTCTCGTACAAGTATGCGGGTATTTTCCCATTCATGTGGAGACTGTCAGTTTCCGACCCGATGCAAAAATAGTTTTTTATTGAGGATTAACCAAATGAAATGCATACCGCCTCGAAAAAATTCACCCCGCCATAGCGGTTTTCGCCCCATATAGGCGTTCCTGCCACATGCCGGTAGCCGTTTTCCCTTTGATTTGCGGATACTTGAGAAAGGGTATTCCTTTACAAGAAAAAATGAAGTACTGTCAACGATTTACCGAGCTGGGCCGCCTTTTTAAACAAGGGACGGACTGTCGCTTAACCGAAACAAAAACGAGCATCCGTTTTTTCTCGTTCGGAAGCACCCTATGCTCCGGCGAAACATTACCCGCCGACTGCCGCATCGAAGAAAATTAT
>JBGZJM010000219.1:0-3919 GCA_041848845.1 Petrimonas sp.
ATTCTCATTGACGGAGTTACCGAAAGCGGACAGAAGAATAGCATCAAAATACCTGCCGAACGCTATGGACAAATGGTGGGAGGACGTTCTTCCAACGCTGTTGGAAAATTGTTTGCCCACAAAGCCACCAACTCCCGTTTGCGTGAGTTCTCAATCAGTTATGCTATTCCGTTGAAAAACAAAGTGATAAACGGAATAGAACTCTCTGCCGTGGGACGAAATCTCTTCTTCCTTTACAACGGATGTAGTTGGTTTGACCCCGATGCTACCTATGACACGGGAGTGAACGGTCAAGGATTTGAGAACGCTTATATGCCAGGATCAAGAAACTTAGGAATAAATGTAAAACTTAAATTTTAAAGGAGAACAAAGATGATGATACCGTTTAAATCAAAAATGAAAACAATACTGATTGCAGTCGCTGTTCTTTTGCCCCTGTTTTGCTCTTGTACCGACGATTTTGATACCTACAATCGGGATAAGAACGAAATATCGAAACTCAATACGCTGCTCTATGCTGCGGCATTCAGTAAAGCACAAAACAGAATGGTATATTGGTATGATTGTGATATGCACGATATCTCCAATATGGTAACATTGCACGGTTGCGGTTATTCGATTGCCGGATTTCCTCAGGCGGATATGTATGTCACCCGGAACAATTGGACGCAGAATGCATTCGATGACCAGACAACCGCAATATTCGGACTGCAAGCGCTGATGGAGGCCGCGAAGGATGACAATCCCGTTGTGTATCATATGGCGCTGGTGATGAGAAGCTACTGCTTTTTGCTGATGACCGATGTGTGGGGCCCCATTCCCTATAAAGATATGGGCAACGGTGCCCAAAAAGTGAGTTATGAAAGCCAAAAAGAGGTGTATTATCAGCTTTTTGAAGACCTGAAAACCGCCTCTTCTTTCTTAGGAGCAGAAGTTAAGAAAAACCCCAATCTCAATGTTTTTGGAGAAGGGGATCATTTCTTCTATGGGAAAGTAGCTCAATGGGTGAAATTTGCCAATGTGATTCGTTTGCGAATGGCTTTGCGTATTTCCAATGTGGAGCCGGAGAAGGCAAAAGCGGAGGGAGAAGCGGCCATTGCCGAGAAAATGTTACTGACACAGGCTCTTACGGATGATATACAATGGGATATTGATGCCAAATACAGACTCTCCGGAACCAGTGATAACGGCTATATCACCATGAACAGTTACGGTGAGTTGATCATGAGCAACAATATGGAGAGTTTTATGGTCGGTTGGAATGACCCCCGATTGAAAGAGTATTGGTCGCCCACCGTGGAAGAGGGTTGGAATGCTGCTGATTACCCGCAATTTGCGTATCGTGTCGGTGGTTACCACGGTATGGCAAGCGGTACTCCTCATGCAAAAAAGGACCCCGTGTATCTTTCTCACTCTAAGCTGGGACCTCGTTTTCATCCCGATTTGCAGGGCAAAACGCCGACTCCCATTTTCAATGCGGCCGAGACATCGTTCCTGCTTGCGGAAGCGGCATGGAGGGGTTGGGCCGGAGCCGGAGATATGAAAACCAACTACGAAAATGGCATCCGTGAGTCGATGAAGCAGTGGGGTATTACCGATAATGCGGCTATAGAAGCCTACATTGTAAACACGGCAAAACCAAAATCGGTAGAATATACCTGGGGGGAAGTAATAAACGATGTCATGGTGTATCAAACCGTTGAGGAAGCCCCGCTGAGTACCATTCCCGTGAAATTTTCCGGTAACAAGGAGGAGCAATACGAGCAAATCATGACGCAGAAGTGGCTGGCTACTTTTCCCAACAGTACGGAAGCTTGGTCTGAGTATCGAAGAACACGTCTGCCGAAGATATACCCCAAGAAAGCTTCTGCGAATCCGAACGTAGATGTCACGAAGGGTCAAATTTTTGTGCGTCTTCCGTATCCCGATGACGAAATAGCATCCAATCCGGAAGGCGTACAACAGGCAATCGGTTTCTTGGGTGGGCCCAATTTGGAAACGACGCCATTGTGGTGGGATGTTCACCCGAATGGGAAATAAGCATGCTTTCAATTTTCTTTTTATGATTGGAATACCATCCGAAATTTTTTCAGGATTTCGGATGGTATTTAATTTGCAAAAATCCGTTATATTTTATCCGTTTCGGTTTAGGGATATTGTTTTCAATATTGTCTTTTATATATGAATAAGAAATTTTTTTAAAGATAAATTGAGATGAAACATTTAAATTTTTGTTTGTGGGTAGCGTGCTGCACTTTTATTCTCTGTAGTTGTAACGCTCAATCTCAGTCCGGAGGTATGAAAAAAGAGTTGCCTCATGTATTGGTTATCGGTATTGACGGCTGTGGTGCCCACGGCTTTTCCATGACGGAGAATCTTCCCAATTTCAAGTTTCTGATGCAAAACGGTGCTTATACTTTGAACGCCCGGACCATTATGCCCAGTGTGAGCGGTCCCTCGTGGAGTACCATCCTGACCGGAACCACCCCCGATCGGCACAGTGTGGGCGATAATGATTGGCGGATCGAAAACCGGCCGATGGAACCGATCATTCAAAATGAAAAGGGACTGTTTCCCACGATGTTTTGGGAAATCCGCACCCATTATCCCGATGCCGTTTTGGGAGCGGTCTATCATTGGAGTACCATCGGAGAATTGATAGAAAAAGGGGTGTGCAACCTGAGCGTTCCGGCAGATTCCGAGCTGGATGCCACACAAAAATCATGTGCTTTCTTGACGGAGAAGAAACCCAATCTGACATTTGTCCATCTCGATCATCAGGATCATGCCGGACACAGTCAGGGATACCGTTCGGAAGAATATGCAAAGTCGTTGGAGAGAAGCGACTCCATTCTCGGGATCTATTTCGATGCCCTTAAAAAAGCCGATCTTTTTGATAAAACCATACTCTTTGTCGTTTCGGATCACGGTGGCATCAATACCGGTCATGGCGGTTCTCATGCGGATGAAATGACCGTTCCCCTGTTCGTTTTTGGACCCGGTGTCAAGAAAGGGTATCAGATAGAGCATCCTACGTTTAATTATGATATTGCCCCCACCATTGAGTGGTTGTTCGGCGTAACTCCCAACGAATGGGTGGTGGGTAAACCGCTCAAGGATCTGTTCGAGTGAAAATTATTAATTCATCCCTATCTATTTTTGATTTCCTGAAGGTAACTTTTATCAAAAAATGTTCCAAAGGATTGTATTTTGTATAAATTTGAGTTTCCAACTCATCGGAGCAGGTATATCTCTAAAAAAAATTCAGATGAAACGCTTTTTTGTATCAGTTGTTTGTTTATCGCTTTTCTCTTCTTTTCTTATGGCTCAAAACGACGCCACCGTTAAGGAGGTGAAGCGGAAGATGAAAACCTACCGGTTTTACGATCCCGACCCGGTGGCGAATCCTTTCAGCGGTTATTATCCCTATTTTCGTTTCGACGGTTACGCGGCAAAAGCCGTTGACAAAACGTGGAATTTTGTGGAGATGGAGAACGATTTCATCAAAGTAACCATTGCTCCGGAGATAGGAGGAAAAGTGTGGGGAGCGATTGAGAAATCGACAAAAAATGCTTTCCTCTATTACAACCATGTGGTCAAATTCAGGGATATCTCCATGCGCGGACCGTGGACGTCGGGAGGCGTGGAATTTAATTTCGGGCTGATCGGACACGTTCCCACGACGGCTACCCCGGTAGATTACCATATCCGGAAGAACAGCGACGGCAGTGTGAGTTGCTTCGTGGGGGCTTTGGAATTGCTGACGCATACGACCTGGACGGTTGAAATCAACCTGCCCAAAGATAAGGCCTATTTTACGACCCGGGCATTCTGGTCGAACGGTTCCGGCGTAGGGCAGCCTTTTTACCATTGGTCGAATGCGGCGTATCACGATGGAAAGGATATGCAGTTGATTTTC
>JBGZJM010000220.1:0-3809 GCA_041848845.1 Petrimonas sp.
GAAATTTCATTCCCTCGTAATTACCGGAAGCAATCAGTCCCCTGGGCTGAATATTGATAGCGATCACACCGATTCTTACCCCGTCCTTTTTAAGGATAAGGTACGGTTTGATTAAATTGTTCAGCGGTGTTCCGGAAAAATCGTAATTACTGCTGATGATGGGGAATTTTGCCCGGCGTACAACTTTTTCCAATGTTTCCAGTCCGTAGTCAAATTCATGATTTCCGAGCGTAGCCGCATCGTAACGCATCAGGTTCATGGCTTCCGTCTCCACCTCACCTTTAAAAAGGTTAAAGTAGGGGGTTCCCTGCAAAAAATCTCCGGCATCGAAAAGTAAAACATTTTTATTTTCTTTCCGTACCTGTTCGATGTAGTTCATCCTGCGGACAACCCCTCCCTTGTTTCCGGCAATGCGGTCGGATTCGGGAACAGGCTCGATGCGGCTGTGTGTATCGTTTGTATGGAGAATGACAATGCTCTTTTGCCCGAAGACAACTGTTCCGCACATAAAAACGGTGAAGATGAGGAGGGGAAAATATTTTTTGTTCATAAGGTGTTGTTATTCAATAATGGTGATTCTTCCGTCGAGATGAGAGGTAATCTCATTCCCCTGGCGGGTTTGTTCCTTCACATAGTCGATCATCACATCGCGGAGCGTGATGCCTGTGTTTGTGGTCTTGAGTGCGTTGCGCAGGGCATCCATGTCGTTGTTGCCGTCGGCAAGGTAGTCGAGTGTGCAAACCGTGTAAACCTTGTTCTCGTCAATGGGTTTTCCGTCTACGGTAACCGAGTGGACTTTCCGCTCCTTGATGGCCAACCTTACGTTGGAAGAGATTCCCGCTCCGCCAAGCCAGGCGTAGGAATCAAAAATCTTCTTCAAATCGGATCCTTTCAACTCGAGGAAGGTAATGGCGTTGTCGAAAGAGTAAATTTCATACAGGTTCCCAACCGTTATTTTACCCTTCGGCATATTGGCGCGATGTCCGTTGACGTTCATAATGGCTACGTCGGCACCGCCGGACAGGTGTTCGTCGCCGTAGATTTTCATCACATCGGAAGTGAAATTGGTGAGTAGACTTTCGGGACGGCCATAATCCAGCAGCCGTGCAGAAGTGCCGATCACTTCATTCATCTCGCGATCGAGCTCGGTTTTGTATCCCTGTACCAGGGTTTCCATTTTTTTATTCGGATTCGCGTCGAAACGGCTGCTCATTTCCACAACAGTGCCGTTCATGCTGCTTATCCGGTATGGGTGAGACTTGCAAGAAATCAGCAGGATAGCAGCAAGTACGAGAATGATCGGTTGTCTATTCATTCCTAAAGATGGGTTTGTTTGATGTTTATTTTGTCAAAAATACACTATTTTTGCCAGTTTAGCAACGTGTGCAACCTATTTTTACAAATAAAAAGAACCATCGTATTGTGATTTAAATAATTATTGCTACCTTTGCAACCGCTTTGCGCAATCTCTGTCGATATATTGTCGTTATATTGCGTCCTGTAGAGTTAAATATTAACATAAAGCTTTTATAAACAATGGATTTAATTAAAATTGCAGAAGAGTCTTTTGCTTCGGGAAAGAAAGAATTGCCCAAGTTTAGGAGTGGCGACACCATAACGGTTGCTTACCGTATTGTGGAAGGTAACAAGGAGCGTATTCAGCAATATCGCGGCGTGGTGATCCGTATATCGGGTAACGGCGACAACAAACGCTTTACGGTTCGTAAGATGTCGGACAATATCGGTGTTGAACGTATCTTCCCGATAAATTCTCCGTTCATCGACAGCATTACGGTGAACAGCGAAGGTAAGGTCAGGAGAACCAAGCTGTATTACCTCCGTCAGTTACGCGGAAAAGCGGCCCGCATCAAAAAGAAAACGTTTTAAGAATGTTGAAACAGACATCCGGACGCTCCGACTCTTATCGGGGCGTTTTTTCATCCGTTATCCATCATCCATCGGCAAATGCACTACAAAACAGAGGGCATTGTTCTGAGCAATGCCGGGTACAACGATAAGTACGCCATTACGCACGTGTTCACACGCCGTTTCGGACGTATTTCATACCTGCTTCCCAAAACGCGCGGCAGGCGTTCAAAAATCAACCCCGCGTTGTTTTCTCCGCTTTCCATATTGAATCTGGAAGTGGAACACCTTCCGCTTCGTGAAATCCAGCGCTTGAAAGAAGCCGACCGGCAAACGTTACTCTACGATATTGGCACGGATTTAACCAAAGTCTCACTGACTTTTTTTCTCTCGGAATTTTTATCGAAAGTGCTGCGGGGAACGGACAACAACGAATTGCTTTTCGATTACCTGAAACAGGCTGTTGAGGTGCTGGAAGAGACAAAGACGGGGCTGGCCAATTTTCATTTGACTTTTGCCCTGGGCCTTACCCGGTTTCTGGGGATTTATCCCAATCTTGAGAACTATACCCGGGGATGTTGCTTCGACATGCTGAACGGGGAGTTCACTTGCCGGACCCCGGATCACGCCTATTATTTGCGTGAGCGGGAAAGTGCTTTCCTTAATCAACTGTCGCGGATAAATTTCTCGAACATGCATTTGTTCATCTTGTCGCGGAACGACCGGAATCTGATTATAGAACGTCTGCTGACGTATTACCGGTTGCATTTGTACGATTTTCCGACGATCAAGTCACTGGATGTGCTTCGGGAATTGTTTTGATCTTTTTCGCTATCAAACACCTGGAAGACAAGTACCCTTCCGCAGGTATCCACCGTAAAGCTATTGCCCAGCGATTCATTCAGCGTGCCTTGCCACCAGTTGGTGAGGATCCTGTTTTCTATGGGATATTTCAACCCGTCGGTGGTAACGGGTTTCTGCCCGATGGAAAACAGGGAGACCTTTTCGCCCGGAAAACTGTTGAAGGCGGTTTTTGAACTGATGGGCGTAAAAATGCCGTAGTTGGTAACCATCTTCACGTTCGCCACCGCCTCGTAATCGGCAAGAAGCGAGATGTTTCCGATGCTGTGATCCTCGCGTAGCCCGGTTCCGCCCACAATAATGATGTTCCTCCTGCCGTTCTCCACACAAAACAGTACCGATTTGGTCAGGTCGTTGGTCTCCTGTTCCTTGTCGGGAAATAACTTATCCGCGAAGCGAATCCTGTTCTCCTCGGAGATGGAGTCGCAGTCGCCCACGATAGCGTCGGGAAAGCCACCGGCTTCGATAAAATGATTGGCCGCCCCATCGCAGCAAACAATGTAGGATGCATT
Organism: Petrimonas sp.; assembly: GCA_041848845.1. Taxonomy (GTDB): domain Bacteria; phylum Bacteroidota; class Bacteroidia; order Bacteroidales; family Dysgonomonadaceae; genus Petrimonas. The sequence goes on from JBGZJM010000220.1 coordinate 3,240, forward strand.
CTTTATTACCGATAGCGGCACGGGGTGATGGGGATACCTTCCGTTGGCGACAATTACTGCTGTTGAGCCGTCGTCTTTGTTTCCTGATCTCATTTTTACGGATTCTTTGATGCAAAGATAAAAACAGTAATCGAATTTTACGCGTGAACGGGGAAAATAACGTGTTCGAACTCTATCGCAGCAGGGAACAGAATATTGTTTTTATTAATAAAAAAACTGTCACGTCGATTTTTTGAATCTTTCTTCAAGCGCTTTCCAGCAATCTACCGTATGGCCGTAAAAGGCAAACCATACCAGATAGACAAAACAGGGCACCAACACCCAATAGCCCGAACGCAAACCGTTGCCGTCGGCTATGGCGCCGTAAAGGAGCGGGAGAATGGCATTTCCGCTCAATCCCATAATCAGCAGCGAGGATCCTGTTTTGGTGAGCTTTCCCAGATTACGAATCGACAGCGGCCATATTCCGGCATAAATGAGCGCATTGGGAAACCCCACCGATGCCAGAAACCATATCGAAACATTGGCCGAATGCCCGAAAAGAGTAACCGTTTTATCCATAAATATCAC
>JBGZJM010000221.1:0-3265 GCA_041848845.1 Petrimonas sp.
GAAACGGACGGTAAGGAACCGGTCGACTGTCTTCTCAACAATCACCGCATTTCTGACGGCATCTTCCGCCGCTTCCTTGTAGGCTTTGATCAGTCCGCCCGTACCCAGGAGCGTTCCGCCGAAATAGCGGATAACGATGATTAAGACGTTGGTAAGTCCGTACGAGTTTATTTGTCCCAGTATGGGCCTTCCCGCTGTTCCGGAAGGTTCTCCGTCGTCGTTAGAGCGGTACTCCTCCCTCTCCGGCCCCAGCATATACGCCCAGCAAACGTGCCGCGCGTCGTAATATTTTTTGCGGTGCTCATCCACAATTCCTTTTACCTCCTCGGACGATTCCACGTGAAAAACAAACGAAAGGAATTTGCTTTTTTTTTCGGTGACATAACCTTGGGCCGCTTGTTCGATCGTTTTATAGGTGTCTTGCATAAGACAAAAGTAATAAATTGCCATCAAAAAAGCGATACCGGCCGGTATCGCTTTTTTGGTTTTGTAAAACGCCGGACGTTTACCCAGCTATCCGCATTTGGATGCGCCGCAGTTGCGGCATTTGAGGCATCCCTCTTCAAAGACCAGCGATTCGAAGCCGCACACGGGGCATTTCTGGCCTTTCGCTTCGGTTTCGTTGGGCAGATAACGCTTCAACGCCCGCTCAACGCCGTTCTTCCACGTGTTGATGGTTTCGCTGTCCAGCTCCAGTCCCGACACCAGCTTGATCACCTGATCGATGGGCATGCCGTAACGCAGCACTCCCGAAATCAGCTTCGCGTAGTTCCAGAACTCCGGATTAAACTTCCCGTCCAACCCTTCAATGGTCACCTTATACCCCCTCCGGTTCTGGAACTGGAAGTCGTAATGCTTGCGCCCGTCGCTGTCGTATGCCTTGATGATTTTCCCCGAGTTCACGTTTTTGGGCAGCATGATGCCGTCGTCCTCATCGTTGATACCCGTGAAGATCTCGTAAGGCCTTCCGTTCAGCAACCCGATAAAGGCAATCCATTTCTCCTTGTTGTTCTGGAACTTAATCACATCGGCCTCCAGTTCGGCAGGACGGGAAGTGACCACCTGCGGCAGTTCGTAGCAATCCTCCTTCTCCGCCTCCTTCTCTTCCTCCTTGTTGTCGTTTGTGATAAGCACGCCCGAACGTGATCCGTCGCGGTACACCGTGCACCCCTTGCATCCGCTTTTCCAGGCTTCCATATAGAGCTCGCCCACGAGCTCCTCGGTCACATCGCCGGGCAGGTTGATGGTCACGCTGATGCTGTGGTCCACCCATTTTTGCACGCGCCCCTGCATGCGCACTTTCATGAGCCAGTCCACGTCGTTGGAAGTGGCTTTGTAGTAGGGCGATTTCGCCACCAGTTCGTCAATCTCCTCGTTCGAGTACTTTTTTGCCGCAGGGTAACCGCTTGCTTCCATCCAGTCCACGAATTTGTGGTGAAAGACCACGTATTCCTCCCACGAGTCGCCGTTTTCATCCACGAAATCGATTTTCACGTCCTTGTCGCTCGGATTGACCTTGCGGCGACGCTTGTAAACCGGCATGAAAACAGGTTCTATTCCCGATGTGGTCTGCGACATCAAACTGGTTGTCCCCGTAGGGGCAATGGTCAGGCAGGCAATGTTGCGACGGCCATGCTTCACCATGTCCTCGTAAAGCCGGGGGTCTTCTTTCTTGAGCCTGTTCACGAACGGGTTGTTCTTCTCCCTTTCGGCATCATAGACCTCGAATGCTCCCCGTTCTTTCGCCATCTCCACGGAGGAGGCGTAAGCGTTGAGCGCCACCATCTTGTGCACCTTTTCCGAGAAGTCGTTTCCTTCCTCCGATCCGTAGCGGATTCCCAAAGCGGCGAGCATGTCGCCCTCGGCCGTGATACCCACTCCTGTTCGGCGGCCTTCAAGCGTTTTCCGGCGGATTTTCTCCCACAAATGACGTTCCGAAGATTTCACCTCTTCCGATTCGGGGTCGCTGTCAATCTTTTCGAGGATCTTGTCGATCTTTTCCGATTCCAGATCGATAATATCGTCCATGATACGCTGGGCCAGACGAACGTGTTTTCCGAAAAGCTCAAAATCGAAACAGGCATTTTCCTTGAACGGGTTCACCACATACGAGTAGAGGTTGATGGCCAGCAGGCGGCAGCTGTCGTAAGGACACAACGGAATTTCACCGCAAGGGTTGGTTGAAACCGTCCGGAAACCCAGGTCGGCATAACAATCGGGAACCGATTCACGGACAATCGTGTCCCAGAACAACACTCCCGGCTCGGCCGAACGCCATGCGTTATGCACAATTTTTTCCCAAAGTTTCTGCGCGTTTATCGTTTTTTCGTATTTTGGCGTGTCCGAATCAATGGGATACTTTTGAAGGTACGGTTTTCCCTCGGAGGCAGCCTTCATGAAATCGTCATCGATTTTCACCGAAATATTGGCTCCGGTAACTTTTCCCTGCTCCAGTTTGGCGTCGATAAAATCTTCCGCGTCGGGATGCTTGATGGAAACACTCAACATCAGCGCACCCCGGCGTCCGTCCTGCGCCACTTCGCGCGTGGAATTGGAGTATCTTTCCATAAACGGAACCAACCCCGTAGACGTGAGTGCGGAATTCTTAACGGGCGATCCCTTGGGACGGATATGCGACAGGTCGTGCCCCACGCCGCCACGACGCTTCATCAGCTGCACCTGTTCCTCATCGATACGGATGATCGCCCCGTAAGAGTCGGCGCTGTCACCCATCCCGATCACGAAGCAGTTCGATAACGATGCCACCTGAAAATCGTTCCCGATCCCCGTCATCGGGCTTCCCTGCGGAATGATGTACTTAAACCGGTCGAACAAGTCGAACAATTCTTTTTCACTCAACGGATTGGCGTATTTCTTCTCGATCCGTCCCACTTCGTTTGCCAACCTCCAATGCATGTCTTCAGGCGTCTTCTCGTAGATATTACCTTCACTGTCTTTTAAAGCATACTTGCTGACCCAAACCTTTGCAGCCAGTTCATCGCCTCTAAAATACTCCAACGACGCGTTATAAGCCTCGTCGAAAGTATAAATCTCTTTCTTCATCAATTAATTTTTTTGACCGATTAATATAAATGTTTTCCAAATAATAAAACACAACATTTTCCCACAGTATGGTTATTTGGGATTACAAGTTTAAGAAATGTTTCAAAGTTAACAAAACGAATCAATAAAAAGTTTTCAACAAAGTGTAAAGTTTTCCAAAATATTTTATATATTACTGATTATAAACTTATTATATTTTTAC
>JBGZJM010000222.1:0-3700 GCA_041848845.1 Petrimonas sp.
ACCAGGCTGTGAAAAATAGATTGAATTATCCGATCCGGAAAAGACAACTTTTGAAAAATCCTTTAATGTAATATCAAATAATCCATGAGTCTGCCGGTTGTATTGCTGGCAACTTTGCAGAATAGACCACATTTCAGAAGTCACATGAACAGGATTATTCGATGCATCCCGGTTAATGAACGATATTTCACTCCGTGGGTCAAATCTGTTCAGCATCCTGTCGAGCCGACGTAACTCGGAAATTATTTCAACCCATAAAAATTCTGATTCCGGTTTCTTTTTATCTATAATCAGAATGTCGAAACGAGTTCCCATGATATTTTGTAACGAACCATGCGACATCACCGGGGATTCGTAATGGTGAAAATAACCCGGGTCAGTTCTGATCTTTTGCAACCTCTACCGCTTTAGTAGTAACATAATATTTTGCCAGGGTGTTGGCGGTTTCCCATTCAGGCATATCCCGATTTACCAGATAATCAAAAAAACGTTCCGCAACGTACCTGAAATGTAACTCGTGCCCTTCTCTGTTTTCAACCGGAATGTTGATAAGAAACTCCCCGTTATTGGATGCAGGTAAAACAGAAACAAAGGGGTATGTTGCTTGTATTTTTCCGACTGCCTTTTGTATATTCTCAACAAACTCTTTCTCATCAACGCCTTCAGCTTTTTGCGCATACAACTGTTTTACAAAGTTTTGTTCTTTGTTCTGAACCGTTTTCAAAATAGCTTTTGTCCCTTTCAACGTGGAGATAAAAGTGTCACCTCCACCTTCAGGTGCCTGGTAGTTCCACATAACCTTTAAACCCACGTTGTGGTTCTTTACATTAAAACGAACCGTTCCGTTGGCATAGACTTTCAGCGTTGAATTATCAAGGTATTTATGAAGATAATCAGGAAATGATGATTCTGCGGTAGACTGCATGAACTGCTGCCGAGAGATTTCGGTCGGCCAGCGGGTAGACGAGATATTTCCGATGTCCCGCGTATAATCGATAGGCTGATCCGGGAAGCATTTCCAGAACAGCAAGTCAATCAGGTGCGTAGTAACGTCGGCGATACCCTCCCCCTGCTGTTCCACATCGTAATACCAGGCCGGACGGATCAACGGGGCTCCCGAAACCTCCTTATAGAAATGATGCACACTTTCCATGTAAACGGCAGGATCCTGAGGGGTACCTTCTTGCAATTCCCCGAAGAGATCAGGATCATTGATAAGTTCCTTCTCGATGATATTCAGCATATCGTAACGCTCCGTCATCATATCGTACAATTGCACACCTTCGGACTCTGCTTCTTTATAGGCTTCTTCCAGCAAAAGGAAATCTTTCCGGTTAATGGCCATCGGCTTATCGGACAACACATTCAACCCGGCATCCACAGCACGGAGAATATATTCGGTCTTGTTTTTGTTGTTACCGGCAAGTACCACAACATTACCATTTTCATCTGTCACCATCTTGTCCACAAAGTCGTCACCCGTGTATATAACCTCTTGCCAGTTCGTAGGATTCCCTGCCCTGTTGTTGAATGACTCAATAGCTGAAAGATATTGGTTTAACCCTGCATCCTCGGGTGAAGCGGCATACACGTAAACCGAATCATTCACTTGCGGCATGGCACTTTTTTGAAGCAGGTTGGCATGAAAATGTCCCGGAGCAAGAACGATCAATTTCACTTCGCCTGCTTTACCGGTAAATATTGTGGAATTGTGCATACAAGACAGAAACATCAGGCCAAGAATACCGGTCAAGAAAAAACGTTTCATTTCACTTTCACTTTAAATCCGAAAGTAATTTTCTGGCTTCTGCCAAACCTTTCCGATAAGTATCTTCCATCAGGATAATTTTTCCATCGTTGCGCTTACTTTCATTGGAAGCTTCCATAAAAGTAAAAATTTCCAGCGTTTCTTCTTCGGAAACAGGGGCGACACGAGTCTTAAAAAAATCAAGTATCTCTGAGAGCAACACTTCGTATCCCTGGTAAGATCCAACCGGCTCTATGCTTTTGTCCGTGAAAGCCGTTCCTCCGTAATTACTCTTCCCGGTACGAAGGCCTCTGAACGTACCAATTCTCCCATCACTCCATAATCCGGTCACTACATCGGTACCTTCAGCCGACATGCGGTTAACCGAAACGCATCCGGTTCCCATGATGGTAAAAAGCGTTTCTACCCCATGAATGCCGTACCAGCCAAAGTCAGGATGTGATTTCTCACGGCTCGCAGGCGAATAACAATCAGCTCCCAAAATTTTTCCGTATTCTCCTTTGCGCAATTTCTGGTTCTGAGGAACAAATCGCAACGCGGAAGAAGAAAAGATGGGTACGTTATAGTCTCTCGCCAGTTGATAGATTGCTATCGATTGTGCCAGCGTGGCTCCAAGCGGTTTGTCAATAAACATGGGCTTTCCGGTTTTAAATACTTCGTAAGCCTGTTCCAGGTGGAGGTTTCCATCGTTTGTCTCCAGCATCACGTAATCCACTTTCTTCAGAAGTTCGGCGATGGAAGAGACAATTTCCACACCCATCCCTTTCACCTGTTCAATGTAACCGGGAATACGGTCAAAACTCGATTTGATGGTTTTCGACCCGTAGGGATAGGCGGCGACAATTTTAAACTCTTTGAACTCCTCTTTCTTGTCTTCTCCGTTCAAAAACTTGGTGAAGGCGATTGAATGGGAGGTATCCTGGCCAATGATGCCAATCTTAATCTGTGCTTGAGCCTGAGACAAAACAAAGGCTAAAATTGTTAACAATATAACTCTAAATCTCATAATATTTTTATTTTTTGATGTTGTGAAAAACATAAATTCATTTATCGACTGTGCTGTCAGCTACTTCCAGAAACGAAGCACTCTCCTTGTCGAGATACAATACAGTTCCCTTTTTTGTTCTTAAGACCGTAGCGGGGCAATCCTCACTGATATCATTGTTAAGAGTATGATACACAGCCTTTGCTTTGTTTTCGGCAGGCACCATACAAAACATGTATTTCGCCCTGAGCAACGCCGGAATGGTTACGGTGATGGCATGGGTGGGTACCAGATCTATTCCTGCAAAAAGATTTTCATTTACCTGTTGTTGCCTGCAAGCCATCTCCAACTCCACCACTTTCACCGCTTCCGGATCGTTAAAATCGGCTACCGGAGGATCGTTGAAAGCGATATGTCCGTTCTCCCCGATTCCCAGGCAAACGATATCCACCGGATATCGTGTCAGCAAGCAGGCATACCTCTCGCACTCGGCAGAAGGATCTTCAGCAAGCCCATTTATGTAATGTACACTTTTAAAAGGGACTTTTTCAAATATCCTTTCTCTCAGGAAATTACCGAACCCTTGGGGGGCATCCTTTTCCAACCCGATATACTCATCCATATGAAAGGCATTGATCTTCTCCCACCGGATCCGTTTATCCGCTGTTAATTCCTTCATAAAATCACTTTGCGATGGAGCAGCCGCAAAAATCATGTTGATTTCATCTTTTTCATCAAGCAGCTGTCGTATAGTATTCGACACATCGACTGCCGCTTCTTTCCCCATTTCTTCCCGGTTAGGGAAAATTCTCACTCCCAACATTCCTACTTTGAATGCGATTACGTCTGTTTTAGTTTCCGTATATGACATTTCCTTCCAAGATTGTGTATGAAACATTAATATTATTATCAAAAACAACTAAATCGGCATCTTTTCCTTTACGTAT
>JBGZJM010000223.1:0-6800 GCA_041848845.1 Petrimonas sp.
CGTTTGCCGATGCGCTTGCCGGAAGGATTGCGGGAGTCAGCGTGTCGAGTGCGGACGGACAGCCGGGCGCGACGCCGAACATCGTGGTAAGAGGCCCCGGCTCGCTTACGCAAAGCGTCTCTCCTCTGTTTGTAATAGACGGATTCCCTATTGAAGATTTTGATCCGGCAACCCTCAATGCGGACGATATCGAGTCGATATCGGTACTCAAAGATGCGTCATCGACCTCTATTTACGGTTCGCGGGCGGCAAACGGGGTAATCCTCGTACAGACCAAACGGGGAAAAGTAGGTACTCCGGTTATTCATTTCGGAATGTCCGTAGGAACGCAACTGGGGACAAAAAAAATGAAGCTGATGTCTCCCTATGAGTTTTTGCGGTACCAGCAAGAGCGTTTCGGAGATGCGACCATCGCGCAATACATCTCCGATAAAGTATCGCTGGAAGATTACAAACAGATGGAAGGGCTCGATTTTCAGGACTATGTGTTCAATAAAGGAAGGGTCGATAACTATTCCCTCTCCGTACGAGGCGGTACGGAACAGACACGCTACTCGGTCTCCGGCTCTTTTCTCAACCAAAAAGGAATAATCGTCAATACCGGATTGAGAAAATACATCGGGCAGTTGTCCATCGACCAAATCATAAACAAAAACCTGAGAGCCGGTTTTACCGTCGGATATACCGGAATGAAATCGTGGGGGCAGGTGATCAGCGCAACCTCTTCGAACAACACCTCCAGCAAGGTGATGTTTCGTACCTGGGCATATCGACCGGTCAACTATTTGAATGCAACCGTCAGTCTGTTGGATGCCGATGCCGACGAAAGCGCCGTCACCAATTCCGACTACCGGGTAAATCCCTTTATAGACCTCGAAAATCAGTATAGTCCCAATTACACGAATATATTCAACGGACAAGGTTCGCTTACGTATAACATTACCGAGGAGCTCACCCTGAAACTCACCGGGGGAACCCGAAGAAACAATTACCGCAACGAACGGTTCTACAACTCGAAAACAGTGCAGGGCAGCCCGCACAACCCCAACAACCGGAACGGAATATACGGCTCTATCCGGAATATATACCGGAACGACCTGATGACCGATAATACGCTTACTTACAGAAAAACATTCGCAAAAACACATGACCTCACGGCATTGCTCCTGATGAGCATGCAGCATAGCGAAACCAAAACCAACGGTTACAGCAGCCGTCTGTTGCCCAACGAAAGCATGGGAATTGCCGGTCTCGATCAGGGTACACCGTTCGACCCGGTAAGCACCCACACCAGCAACGCCCGCGCCTCTTACGGAGGAAGAGTGGATTACGGATACATGTCGAGATACCTGCTCACATTGTCTTTCAGAGCCGACGGCTCTTCCAAATTCCCCGTAAACAACAAATGGGGATACTTCCCCGGAGCAGCCCTTGCCTGGAATGCCAAAAACGAAGCCTTCCTGAAAAAGGTTACCCCGATTTCCAACCTAAAACTAAGAAGCAGCTACGGCGTGGTGGGCAACGACCGTGTGTCCGATTTTGCCTCGCTGGCCGTTTTGGCGTATGCCCTGAGCGGCTACTCCTACAACAACCAAACCCCCGAATCGATGGTGTACCAGAGCGACATGGAGAATATAAACCTTACGTGGGAACGAACCGTTTCGGAAGACATCGGTCTCGAATTGGGGCTTTTCAATAACCGCATCGAATTCATTGCCGATTTATACAAACGAAAAACAAATAATCTGCTGCTGAAAGCCACCCTCCCCCCCAGTTCGGGCTTCGGAACAGCGTATAAAAACATCGGAGAACTGGAAAACAGAGGGCTCGAAATAACCGTCAATACGGTAAACTTCAAAAACAAATCGTTTAAATGGGAAAGCTCCTTCAACATCAGCTTCAATAAAAATAAAATCCTGGCGCTGAATGACGGACAACTCTCCTTGAAAAATGCCGTACAGACAGACAACAACTACACCGACTATTTATACATCTCCGAAATAGGAGGCCCTTCGGGGATGATGATCGGATATATATGGGAAGGAAATTACCAGTATGCCGATTTCGACAATCCGGCACCGGGTGTCTATATCTTAAAAGACAATGTGCCGACAAACGGCAATCCGCGTACATCCATAAAACCGGGCGACATCAAATACCGCGATCTGAATGGAGACGGGATTGTGAACACATCCGACAAAACAATCATCGGGCGAGGGCAGCCGATTCATACCGGAGGATTCAACAACAACCTGCAATATGGAAATTTCACATTGAACGTATTCTTTCAATGGGCGTACGGCGCCGATATATACAACGCAAACAGGATTACGTTCGAGGGCAATACGAACGGACGTTACAACATGAACCAGTTTGCCAGTTACATAAACAGATGGTCCCCCGAAAACCAGACGAATGAAAATTTCAGAGCGGGCGGACAAGGCCCTATCGGATATCATTCCTCGAAGTACGTGGAAGATGGTTCTTTCCTGCGCCTCAAAACCGTTTCTCTCGATTATGCCGTCCCCGCTCGTTTCCTGAAACGGTTTCATATAAAAGGACTTTCGTTGAATGTGGCCATGCAGAACCTCTATACATGGAGCAAATATTCGGGATTGGATCCGGAAGTATCCACTCAAAGCAGTATTTTAACGCCTAATTATGATTATTCCGCATACCCGCAGGCGATAACCATTGTAGGAGGTATCAAATTAACTCTTTAATTATAAAACATGATTCCAATGAAAAAGATTTTCTCTATAACGCTTTGCCTGTCGGCAGTTGTCTCGTTCTTTTCGTGCAACGATTTCCTCGATCAGAAACCGACAGACTTTCTGTTCCCCGGAAATTATTATCAGACAGAAGCCGAATTGAACTCGGCATTGAATGGCGTGTACGATGCCTTGGGGCACGGAAACTTATACGGAAATAATGCACTGTACCTGTTGGGCTGGGAAGCGGATGAAGGATATATGAACCGGGCTACTATCTCCACAGGAGCTTTCAGAAGCAACCACTCATCGGGCGACAGCTATGTTACGGGGCTCTGGACAAACCTGTTCGGCGGCATCAACAGAGCTAATTTGTTACTGGCCAACATAGATAACAATACGGATATTGATGCCGAAACAAGGAATAATGTTCGCGGACAAGCCCTGTTTCTGAGAGGATATTTTTATTTCATCCTCGTTCAGTATTTCGGAGGAGTGCCCGTTAAAACCGCCCCGAGCAATTCGGTAAAGGATGTGCATATCCCGCGCAATACGGTAAAAGAGGTTTATGACCGGATTCTGAAAGACATGACGGATGCCGAAGCATTGGTGCCGGATATTTCGGATATCGGTTACGGAGGAAGAGTCAGCAAATCGGCTGTACGGGGCATCTTGGCACGCGTGTGCCTCACCATGGCCGGACATCCTTTGAAAGAGACCGCACGTTATGTCGATGCCGCAAATTGGGCAAAAAAAGTGATCGACGATGGAACCCATAGCCTGAATCCGAGTTACCCCAATGTATTCATTACGTTGGCTCAGGATAAATACGACATAAAGGAGAGCATATTCGAAGCGGAATTTTGGGGAAACGGTACCGACAGTTATAATGAATACGGGCGTAATGGATGGATAAACGGAATATACAGCCATAGCTCCAATAACGGTACGATCGGCCGGTCGGATGCGTATATGTGTTACAGCGGAAAACTGCTCAACGCGTACGAAGAGGGTGATAACCGCAAATTTTGGTGTATCCCGTTCTTCAGGTATGCAAATAATACGGGAGCCAAAATTTTTATTTCCGCACCTTCCTTCACCGGCTCATACTTATATCGGGCTCCCGGAAAGTTCAGACGCGAATACGAAACGCTAACGCCCAGAATGGCTACCTACACGCCTCAGAATGTTCAGTTGCTCCGCTATTCCGATGTATTGTTGATGTATGCCGAAGCATTGAATGAGGCAAACGGAGGCCCCACTCCGGAGGCGATTGATGCCGTTAACCGGGTGAGAAGGCGCGCCTGGTCAACCGGCATAAGAAACATAACGATAACCGACGGAGGAAGCGGATATACCTCTGCCCCAACAGTTACATTTTCCGGAGGTAACGGTTCGGGTGCAAAAGCTGTGGCTACGGTATCCAAAGGCGCCGTTACGCGGATTTCGTTGGTTCGCGATTCTACCGGCATGCAGTTCTACCAAAACGGCAGCTATGAGTCGGAACCCACCATTACGATCTCCGGAGGAGGGGGAACCGGTGCTGCGGCCACAGCAACCATATTCAAACCTGCCGATGCCGACGTTACGGCAGAATATACCTCTTCACAGGAGAAATTCAGAGAATTTATTCAAAACGAACGGTTACGGGAACTTTGTTTTGAAAATCAACGTAAGGCCGATTTGATCCGTTGGGGAATATATTATGAAACGATGCAAGACGAAGGCGCAGCCATGCAGATTAGTATGCCCGGTTCGGTCTATATCTCCTATTTTACGAATGTAGAAACACCGAAACATTTATTGTATGCGATACCCGATGTTGAAATGATAAACAATACGGCTATGACTCAAAATCCCGGTTGGTAAACAATAGAATGATAAAAACGACAAAAAATGAAAACAAAATATTTATTGATAGGAATAGGGGTAATGGTAATAGGAACGTTGTTGTCTTGTTCCGATAGGTTGGGCGAAGTAAAACAGCCCGAATTCGATGTTTCTGTTGAAAAAACTACTTTTGAAGTAGGGGAAGAGATCGTTTTCAAATTTACGGGAACTCCTTCGATCATCAGTTTTTACTCGGGTGAACCGGGGAATAATTATCTGTATAAAGATGAAGGGCGATTAATTCAGATTGCCGATTCCGGAGCTACGATGAGCTTTTCTTCCCAGTTGGCCAATGCCGTAACCTCTTCGCAAACCGACCAACTCTCCTTATTTTATTCGACCGATTATGACGGAGGCGGCAACTATGCCAGTGTTCAGGCCGCCAATTGGACAGATATATCCGGGATATTCAAGCTCGCAAAAGGGACAACCGCCGTTGCTTCCGGAGTGGGAGATATATCCTCTTTCTTTACCGGTACGAGACCGGTTTATATAGGTTTCAGATACACTACCAAGCCTCAAAACGCGAATAAAAAGGCCAATCCATGCTATATCACGAATTTTGTCGTGCAGAGCAAAATCGAACCTGTCGATGGTTCGGCTGTTACCATAACCGATCAGGCGCATGCCGGCTTCAGAATCATCGATCAGTATCCCGAAAATGCTCCCTCCCAGTCTTCCGTCAATCTCACGAGAATTACTTTTGTCGGAAATGCATACAGGCAGCCTGCGGATTCGCTTTACAACGAGGAAGATCCGTGGAACGACCCTCAAACGGAAACGTGGGCGATATCGAAACCGATTTACAAAGATACGGTCAGGTTGGCAAAGGATTGGGCTTCGGCTATAAAAGGAATCAATGTGGACGAAATGAAAACATATACCTATACTTATAATACGCCGGGATCATACAAGGCCTATTTTATTGCATCGAATAGCACCATTGACGATATCCAATATACGGTAAAAGAGGTAAGCATAACCATCGTGGATCCCTGATATAATGGCATTTATTTTTATGAAAGTAAAACTGTTTCATATCGTTGTTTTTTTTATGCTCCCTTTTGTTTCTGCTGCTTTTGCCGGCAATAGGGGAGAATGTTCGTTTCGGAAAGAAGGGGAGTTATTTATCGCCGAAAATGCCCGAATAAAACGGGTTTATGTATGGAACGAAGGGAATCTGATCACCCGTACAATCGAGAACAAATCGAACGGGTTCGTGTGGCAAGCCTCCGACCAAACACCCGACATGAATCTCCCCGGACAAAGCGGAAAAGCAAAATACATATCTCTTGATATAGATACCGTTCGCGAAACCCGGTCTCATTACCCGTATCTGGCGGCCACAATCGTCTATTCCATCGATGATCTTCGGATAAAACGGATTATTCGCCTGTATGCGGATTGTCCGGCCATCGCATCCGATTTTTATTTTAAAGGTACTCCTGCGAAAAACTGGTACGACCAAAAAATTGTGACAGACAGTGTTCCCGATATACGGTTCGTGCGCATGAAAAAATTACAAAATCATCTGCCTGTAATCGAAAAAACGGCCATGCCCGGAAAACATTGGCGATATAAAGTGGTGGAACTTTTCGAAATGACCGATCACCTGAACACACTGGTAAGGGAAGAGAATTCGTTGGGATTTTTCGAGCGCCTCTACCGCGGCAATATTCTATTTGCTGAGAATATGGAAAAAGGTCAAGGCCTGTTTTTCCTGAAAGAGGCTCCTTCGCCGAATGCCCAGCTCAATTATGCGGGAGGAGATTATTTGGCTTCCTTCGGACAAATCAGAATGATGGGATTTGGTATCGATAAAGAAGACATTTCGCCCGACAGATGGACACAAGGTTACAGTTCCGTTACCGGAGTTTTCGATAAAACGGAATATTCCGCACTGTCATCGTTAAAAAACTATCAGGGTAAAATCCGGAAACGCAACGATACAAGAGATGAAATGGTAATGATGAATACGTGGGGCGACAGGGAAGACGCCACCAAAAACATCAACGAGAAATACATCCTTGAAGAGTTGGAATTGTGTGCTAAACTGGGTATATCTCACTATCAGCTTGATTACGGATGGCAAACCGACAGGAAGACTCTGGGTCTATACGACAGCAAAGCCGAAAATTATCGCGATAACGAATACTATTGGCTTCCCGATAAAATCAGGTTTCCCAACGGTTTTACTCC